>JANOEV010000170.1:0-5608 GCA_031413695.1 Burkholderiales bacterium | reverse complement strand
CACATCTTTGTACGATGGGCCGACCAATTTCCTGTCGTCGGCATGGCACGCGGTGCAGGCGTATTTTTTATGCAACGCGTCCATGGCAAAAACGGCATTGGTGGCGCTGAGTGTGGATATGGCCAGTATTGCGCCTAAAATTGTTTGGGTCAGGTTCATGTTTGGGTGTCCGATGGGGATTTGAGAATATTGCCGGCAGTGCAAATTATGCCGATTCTGACCGCGTCCGGCAATCGCAACAGCGCGGCGGTTTGTGCTAACTTATCTCAATTGAAATCTGCCTATCCCGACTTGCTTGTTTTTTTATCCCGCATTAACCCGCCCAGGGAGCCATTTATGTACCTTGCCAGTATTGCCGTCATCATCCTGCTCTTGAAAATCGCCGATATCGACCCGGTCGCCAAATGGTCGTGGTTTTACGTGATGTTGCCGTTCATTCTGCTTTTATTCTGGTGGGAATTTTTGTCCAAATGGATCGGTTGGGACAAGCGCGCTGCAGAAAAGAAAATGGCCGAAGACGTCAAGCAGAATCAGGAAACGAAAAAAAAGAACCGCGGCTTCTGATCGCTGTTCAGCGCGTCGCGCTTTTTGCCGATTGAATTGAGGCTTCGACCGCGAGCCCGATGCGCTGCAGTTTGGCATCCTGATTGGTTTCGCCAACGACCATCAGCCCCACCGGCGCCGTGTCCGGCAGCTGACACGGAATCGACCATGCCGGCCGGTTCAAAACATTAAACGGCGCGCAATTGCGCAGCAACAGCGTGTTGAGCCGGTAAAACGCGTCATCGGAGGCGTTTAGTTCGGCAAGCGTTGGCGCGACAATCGGCACGGTTGGCATCAACAATGCGTCAAATCGGGACGTGGTCTTGTCGGCGGACGTCATCAGCCGCAAACGCAATTCAACCAGCGCCTGATAATCACTGTCTTTGATGTTCGCGCCGAGCAACAACCGTTTGGACACACGCTGATCAAACATCTCACAATGCGACGCCAATCGTTCACGGTGCAAATGATAGGCTTCGTACCCGGAAAAATTAGCCGCGCGACTGCCGTCAACCTCATCCTGCAATTCGGTAAACCGAAATTCCCTGATGACTGCGCCGGCAGCCGAGAGCACCGACAACGCCCGTTCAAAATCGCGTTCCACCTGCGGCGCCAACTGGTCGAGCATGATCGTCGTCGGCACGCCAAACAAAACACCGCGCAGATGGGCGGCGGCCGGCAGGTCAATCACCTCGCCCGCCATTGCCGCATCGAGAAGCACACAACACGATGCGCTGGCCCCAAGCGGCCCGATCGAGTCACGGGTATGTGAAAGTGGAAACGCACCCTGCAAGGGCACCCGCGACTGGGTCGGTTTATAGCCGGCCAGACCACACAATGCCGCCGGGATCCGTACCGAGCCGCCGGTATCGGAACCGATGGTCGCCGCCGCCATACCATCGGTGACGCTGACCGCACCGCCCGAAGTCGATCCGCCGGGGATGCGGCCGGACGCGCGATCAAACGCATTCAACGGCGTACCGTAATGCGCATTGGTGCCATGTGCACCGTAGGCGAACTCGGTCATGTTGGTGCGGCCGACAAGCACCGCGCCCGCCGCGCGCAGCCGCGCAATCGCCGGCGCATCCTGTGCAGCCGGCAACGCGTCGTCAAAAAATATCGAGCCGGCGCGTGTTACCTCCCCCGCCACATCAAACAAATCCTTGATCGAAATCGGCAGCCCTTCCAATTTGCCGCGCACCACACCCCTGGCACGGGCAAGATCGGACATTCGCGCCGCATCAAGCGCAGATTCGGCATAGACTTTTACAAACGCGCGTTTACCTTCACCACGTTCGTCGGCAATGTTTGCCAGGCAGGTTTCAATCAATGCGACCGATGATGTCGCGCCGCTTTCAAGTGCGCTTGCGAGCGAAGTCAGTGTATTCATGAATGGTCTTGGGAGTCGGACAATGGCCAAACGTAACGAGTATGTCGATTATCTATTGGAATTGATGGCGCCCGCCGGCGGTATCTCCGCGCGGGCAATGTTCGGCGGCCATGGCATATACAAAGATGGTCGCATGTTTGGATTGGTCGCCGACGATGTTATGTATCTCAAGGCCGATTCGCAAAATCTCGACGCATTTACCACACGGGGACTCGGACCCTTTTTGTATGTCGGCAAAAACACCGGCAAACCGGTTGCCATGCGCTACCACCGTTGCCCGGATGACGCGCTCGAAAGTCCCGCATTAATGGCTGATTGGGTGCGTATCGCTTTTGCCGCCGCGCTGCGTGCGAACAACCCTGGGTCGAAAAAAGCCCGCTAGACCGCCTCAACGATTTCAGGCATGCAACGCACCGGAAAATTGACCGAGTTGGCGATAAAACAATTGGCGTGGGCTTTTTCGTGCAGCGTGTTTGCCTCGTCGAGATTGGTTCCCCGGGCAACCACCACGCGTGGATGCAGCACAACCTCCTGCATCGACATTTTGCCGGCGACACCGTATTGCCCCGTTGCCAGTGTGCCGGTGGCGTTGTCTGAATAACGCAACACCACAATTCGCTTCTTTGACGCAATCGCCAGATAGGTCAGCATGTGGCATTCACTCAACGACATCAGTAACAGCTCTTCCGGGTTGTAACGTGACGCATCACCGCTAAAAACAGCCGGTGCGGAGCCGGAAACCGGCGCCTTGCCGGCGGCATCGATGATCGCGTTGCGCGAAAAATCCGGGTCCGGGTGCGGCGCCTGCCGTGGGTCGGCAGGCCACGCAAGGCGGATTTGAAATTCATGACTGTCTGACATAGGGGAAACTCCCGGTCGGCGGTGCGTTGGTGCGTTGGTGTGAAATGATCGCCGCAGCACTACGCCAACAACGAATTCATGTGCCGCAAACGTTCCGCCATTGAGCGCATCAACGCCATGCCAATAGCCGGTTCGGCTTTGACCAGGTTCATCAGTGCCATCCGGTTGATCGCGAGCAACTTGCAGTCCGTCTTTGCGGTCGCGGTGGCGGCGCGTGGTGATTGATCGACCAATGCCATTTCGCCGATGGTGGCGCCAACCCCTGCGACCTCGACGATGGTGCCCTTGATCGAAACCGCCACGGTGCCGCGCAAAATGACATACATATTCATTCCGCTGTCGCCCTCTTTCATGATCGGGTTATTGACGTCATAACGAATGACGGTGGCACGATCCAGCTTTTCCTCGAGGGTGGCAAGCATGTCCGGTGTGAATGCGGCCAGCGCCTCGGATACGTCGATTTTTTTGGAAACCCGCCGCATCGCCAATCGTGCGGCAATAAACCGCATGCGGTCAAACATCACGCTCATCAACATCAGGGCAAATTCAGGCGTTTCACCCAGCGCGGTTTGCGTCTCGACGCCGTCCAGCGAAAACGCGGTGCAATCGGTCTTTGCAATCGCCGTGGCGCTGCGGGCGCTGGCGGTTGCCACGCCGGGAATCTCGCTGATGACCGCCATCTCGCCGACCACTTCGCCCGCCTTGATGGTATCAAGTGGCTTGCCGCCCACCTCGAGCGCGATTTCACCATCTGTCAGGAAATACATGCGATGAACCACACGTTTGCCAAACAGTCCCTGTTTGCCGGATTTTTCACCTTCGGCAAACAATTTTTCCCCGGCGGCAAAATTTTCCTGCTTGCCGCCCGCGCGGAAAAATTTTCCGGCAACGGCGGCATCAAAAAACTTGCTGGTTGCAGGTTTAAACGGGGCGGACGGCCCCGCTGCCGCGGCTGCGGGCGGGATGGCAGCCTGCGTAAAATCAAAGTCGTCGTCAGACATTGCGGGTCACTTTGCTGTTTGAAAAAATGGCGGGCCATTGGGTGTCACGGGCCAAATGTTACCGCTGAGAATCTGATTCTAATGCTAAATCGAAACCAATCTCTGCCGCAAGGACACGAGTTTGCCGGCAAAAATGGCGGCGGCATCGGTCAGCCTGCGCAAAACATCTTATGTTTGCATCGGTATGCGGCCAATCATGTCGACGGCCCGCATTGCGACCTGAAAGGAAAATCATCATACGACAGAACCGGCACCCGGGGCGCCTTATCACCGCACCAATGTCGACGTGACGTAATAGAATGAGCCGGGTAACCTCATTGCGAGTGTCGCGACCCGCGCCGGTGCTTGTTTGACAGACCCTCCCGAGACAATCATGAACGACACAGACAGCAACATCGAATCACAGGCGGCGGCAAAAACAAAATTGACCCCGAGCGCGATTGTCCGCTTCCTCAATCAGCATGTGATCGGTCAAAACGACGCCAAACGTGCGCTCGCGGTGGTCGTCTATACACATTTCAAGAATTTGGTCGCCGCTCAAAACGAATCAAAAGGTGATCCACGCACGGAGAAAATCACCCTGGGTAAAAGCAATGTGCTGCTGGTCGGGCCGACCGGCACCGGCAAGACGCTGTTATGTGAAACCCTCTCGCGCGCCATCAGCGTGCCGTTTGTCACAGCGGATGCCACGTCGCTGGCGCAGACCAAATACGTCAACGAAGAGATTGAGGCAATATTGCTGCGATTGATCAACAAAGCCGACGGCAATCTGCAAAAGGCGTCACGCGGCATTGTTTTTATCGATGAAATTGACAAGCTGAAAGCCGCCGGCGCGACCGCACCCGGCACCTCGGGTGAAAACGTGCAGCACGCGTTGCTGAAAATCATGGAAGGCTCGCTGGTAAAATTGCCGGGCGGCATCACCATCGACACCGCCAACATTCTGTTCATTTGCGGCGGCGCGTTTGTCGGGCTCGAAAACGTCATCGCCGCCGGCAAGGCGTATGGTTTTATTTCCCTGACCGACGCCAACAATCAGCTGATCCTCGACCGGCTCAATTCACGCGTCAAGCCGACCGACCTGATTGCCTACGGGCTGATTCCCGAGTTCACCGGCCGGTTGCCGGTGGTGACCAGTCTGCAGCCGTTGTCAAAAGACATGCTTGTGAAAATCATGACCGAGCCGACCAACTCGCTATACAACCAGTTCCGCGAAATTCTCAAACGCGAGGGCGTGTTGCTCGAGATCGCGCCGCGTGTGTTCGAGGAAATCGCCTCGCTTGCGGTTGAATACAAAGTCGGTGCACGAAGCCTGCGCGGCATTTTCGAGGAGATGATCGCGCCGGTCATGTATGTCGTGCCCGATCGCAGCGACATCAAGCGTGTTGAAATCAATTCGCTGTTTGTCGAAGCCGTCCTGCATACCGCCTGAAACGGCTTATTCCGGACATCAATTTGCCAATGATTGCAGCCAACCGCCGACAATGGCTTCGCGCCGCCGGTGCCGGCATGGCGTCGACTGCGGTGGCAACACTCGGCGGTTGCGCGGTCAATCCGCTGTTGCGCGCGCTTGCCGGCCCGGCGAGTTTTCAGCGGCCGTTTTCCACCCAGCCGTTTGTGCCGCCCATCATCGCCCCTGAACAGGTGGTGCGGGTATCGGTGGGGCTGCGGCCATACCGGCCATCCGGATTTGTGGTGCGCGGCGAACGCATGGCCGACAAACTCATCATTCACAACTATGCTCACGGTGGTGGTATCACCATGTCGTGGGGATCATCTGCATTGGCGGTGGCAGAACTACCCGACATCAGTG
>JANOEV010000169.1:0-2399 GCA_031413695.1 Burkholderiales bacterium | reverse complement strand
GAGTTCCACCCGGCGGACCGGCGTCTCGCGGACGATGGTGCCCATGACCGCGCGGGGGTGTACCAGGTCGCCGAGCTTGCCGGTGATCTGCTTGCGGCAGTATCGACCAACCCGTGGGTCATCTTCTTGCTAATCAATTTGATCCTGTTCGGGCTGGGGACCTTTCTGGATATGGCGGCGACCATTTTGATCTGCACGCCGATATTTCTGCCGATTGCGGTGAAGTACGGAATGGACCCAGTGCAGTTTGGGATTGTTTTGTTGCTGAACTGCGCGCTTGGACTGAATACGCCGCCAGTCGGCACAACCCAATTTGTCGGTTGTGCGATAGGCGGAATCTCCGTGAGTGAAGTGATGAAGACAATTCTGCCGTTTTATGCTGCATTGGTTGTCGCCCTCTTGGGCGTCACTTATGTACCGGCATTTTCGCTCTGGCTGCCGCGTTTGTTGTTTGGCTAGCGGCCGGCGTCGCTAGCCCTTCCCCTTCAACTTCGCAAACGCCTCTGCCATCGCATTTCCGCATTGCGCAGGCGCTGATTTCAAACTCGCCATCTGGCGTGTTGTTTGGGATGGTTTTGCCTGAAAACCCGCGCCATTGACGGGGTTTGTATTTCTGTTTGGCGTGTCGTTCAGCCGCATGGTCAGCGCCACGCGTTGGCGTTTGATGTCAATCTCGAGCACTTTGACTTTCACCACCTGCCCGGCTTTGACGACGTCGTGCGCGTCTTTGACAAATTTTTCAGCGAGCGCCGAGATGTGGATCAAGCCGTCTTGATGCACACCAATGTCGACAAACGCGCCAAACGCGGCGACGTTGGTGATCACACCTTCGAGAATCATGCCAGGGGCAAGGTCGTTCAACGACTCAACGCCATCTTGAAACGTCGCGGTGGTGAATTCGGGGCGCGGATCGCGTCCGGGTTTTTCGAGTTCTTTCAAAATATCGGTGACCGTTGGCAAGCCGAATTTGTCATCGACATACTTTTCCGCGCTGAGCGACTTCAACAACTTGGTTTCGCCCATGATGGTTTTGACGTCTTTCTGGATATCGGCCAGGATGCGCTCGACCAACGGGTAGGCCTCCGGGTGGACCGATGAACCATCGAGTGGATTGCTGCCATTGGGAATGCGCAAAAAGCCCGCCGCCTGTTCAAACGCCTTGTCGCCGAGGCGCGGCACTTTTTTCAAATTCTCGCGAGTGGCAAACGCGCCATGGGTATTGCGATGAATAACAATGTTCGCCGCGACCGACGAGCTCAACCCCGACACACGCGCCAACAATGCCGCCGAGGCAGTGTTGACGTCCACCCCCACCGAGTTCACACAATCCTCGACCACGGCGTCAAGTGAACGCGCCAGTTGTGATTGGTTGAGGTCGTGTTGATATTGCCCGACGCCGATCGATTTTGGGTCGATCTTCACCAGCTCGGCCAGCGGGTCTTGCAAACGGCGCGCAATCGACACCGCGCCGCGCAACGAGACGTCGAGGTCGGGCAATTCTTTTGAGGCAAATTCAGAAGCGGAATAAACCGACGCCCCCGCTTCGGACACCACAATCTTGGTGATTTTTTTTGTTGGCGCAACCTTGATCATGTTTTTGATCAAGTCAGCCGCGAGTTTGTCGGTCTCGCGTGAGGCGGTACCGTTGCCAATCGAAATCAAATCCACATTGTGTTTCATCGCCAGCGCACCCAACACCGCGAGCGCGCCATCCCAATCACGACGCGGCTCGTGCGGGTAGATGGTGGCGGTATCGACCACCTGACCGGTGTGGTCCACCACCGCGACCTTTACGCCGGTGCGAATACCGGGGTCGAGGCCCATGGTGGCGCGCGGGCCGGCCGGGGCGGCGAGCAACAGGTCTTTCAGATTGCGCGCAAACACATTAATCGCTTCGATCTCGGCGCGTTCACGCAACGCCGACATCAGCTCGGTTTCGAGATGCATCGACAGTTTGATGCGCCAGGTCCAGCGCACCACTTCACACAGCCACTTGTCGGCGGCGCGCGCTTTGTTGGCGATCTTGTTGATGCCGGCAACCATTTCCTCAACCGGATTAAACGCCGCGTTCCACGCCGGCTTTTCTTCTTCGGAGTCGAGCCGAAGTATCACCGTCAACACGCCTTCGTTGCGCCCACGAAAAAGTGCCAGCGCACGGTGTGACGGAATGGTCTTGATGGTTTCGCTGTAGGAAAAATAGTCCGCGAACTTGGCGCCCTTGTCGTCCTGCCCTTCAACCAATTTGGATTCGACCACGCCGTGTGCCAGCAAATAGTCACGCACACGCCCGACCAACACCGCGTCTTCCGAAAAGCGCTCCATCAATATTTGTTTGGCGCCTTCGAGTGCGGCCTTGACATCCGGCACCACGGTGTCTTTTTCAGCGGTCTTGGGTTCCG
>JANOEV010000168.1:0-1582 GCA_031413695.1 Burkholderiales bacterium | reverse complement strand
TATTTTCCGGCTAACAACGTTATGTAATCTGTTTTTGTCTGTTTTTCGCTAAAAGTCGATATTCCGATCTCCGCAACATGCGCGGGGCCCCTCGCCACGGCGCTCTCAGCGATGCCCATTGCGCGAAACGCTTCGAGAAACACTTGCATCAGATTCATGGTTTCCTCCGAATGACATTAGGTGTTCGGGGATTTTCGCTGAATCGCGTTATGTCGATCCCCGCAACATGCGCGGGGCCCCTCGCCACGGCGCTCTCAGCGATGCCGATTGCGCGAAACGCTTCGAGAAAAACCTGCATGAGATTCATTGTGAAAGTCCTTTATTGGCGGCTATCTTCAGCATGTTTTGCCTGGAAACGCTTGCGGCTATTGGTGTTTGACTATCTGATTACAGGTGCGCGTCTGCCACCGGCCCGTCGTAAGTGACGTAACCGTCTTTCAACCGCACCAACCGTTTGGCGTAGCGCGCCACATCCGGTTCATGCGTCACAACCAAAATGCTCATGCCGTTTTCTTCATTCAGCCGGGTAAACAACTGCATGATTTCGGTCGATGTTGTTGTATCAAGGTTGCCGGTAGGCTCATCGGCCAGGATCAGCGCGGGTTCACAAACCAGCGCGCGTGAAATCGCCACACGTTGCTGCTGGCCACCTGAGATCTGGTTCGGCAGCCGCTTGGTAAATGAACCGAGCCCCGTTTGCGCCAGTTTCTCGGCGGCACGTCGGCGCGCCTCTTTCATACTGACACCGGCGTATAACAACGGCAGGGCGACATTGTCAACCAATGGCATGCGCTTGAGCAGGTTAAATCCCTGAAACACAAAACCGATGGTCTCGTTGCGCACCTTGGCAAGTTCATTGTCCGTAAGCTTGGACGTTTCCTTGCCGTTTAATACGTAACTGCCGCCGGTCGGGGTATCGAGTGCGCCGAGAATATTCATCAGCGTTGATTTGCCGGAGCCGGATTGACCCATGATGGCAACAAACTCACCATGTTTGATGGTCACGTTGATACCGTGCAACACCGGCGTCTCAACATCAGCCGAGAAATAACTCTTGGTGATGTCGGTCAGCTGAATCAGGTTTTCCGGCTTTGCAGACGGATTCTTTACCACTGCATTCATATGGGCGAGCCTTATTTCTTGCCTTTGTCCTGCAGGTCGCGGATGACCAGTTCGTCTCCCGCCTTGACATCGCCCGACACCAGCTCGGTATGCTGATTGCTTGCGACGCCGGTGCGAACCGGTATCGGTACCAGTTCGTTTTTATCGTTCAATTTGTAGACCGTGCCGATACCGCGGCGCCCGCCGCCGCCGGTTCCGCCAGCCGATGGCGGGTTGAGTTGTGCCGCCCGCTCGCCGGTTTTGGTGGGCGTGGTCGCAGCTGCACTGGCGTCGGCTGGTTTGTCGTCCTTCTTTTGCTCTTTAGCCTCGTCCTTCTTTTTCTTATCATCCTTCTTGTCGTCTTTGGTCGGCTTGAATCGCAATGCCGAGGTGGGAATCCGCACCACATCATTGCGTTGTGTCGCGACAAAACTTACCTGCGCGGTCATGCCGGGTTTGAGCAACTGGTCTTGATTGGTGG
>JANOEV010000167.1:0-2315 GCA_031413695.1 Burkholderiales bacterium | reverse complement strand
AACGTGCACCACCTGATTGACCACCGCGTCGAGAAAATCGCGATCGTGGGTGATCAGAAATAGCGTGCCACGGTATTGTGCCAGCCAGTCTTCAATCCACATCACCGCATCAAGGTCGAGGTGATTGGTCGGCTCATCGAGTAACAACAAATCCGAGCGGCACATCAGCGCTTGGGCAAGATTCAAACGCATGCGCCAGCCGCCGGAAAAGGTGCTGACGGCGAGTTCTTGCTGTTCTTCGTTAAAGCCCAGGCCGGACAATAGCGATGCTGCGCGTGAGCGTGCGGCGTAACCGCCGATTTCCTCAAAACGCGTGTGCAAATTTGACAGCTCGGCCGCCAGTTTTTCGTGTTCGGATTCGTCGTGCCATTCGGCGGCTTCGGCGTTGGCCAGCTGCGCCTCGATCACACGTAGTTCATGGTCGCCATCGAGCGTGTACTCCAGCGCCGACAACCGGCTTTGCGGCGTGTGCTGTGCAACGTGCGCGATCACCCACGATGGCGGCATTTCCAGCTCGCCGGCGTCTTGGTGCATTTCGCCACGCATCAACGCGAACAGTGTCGATTTGCCGATGCCGTTGGCGCCCACCAGCCCGACCTTGTGGCCGGGAAAGAGCGTCAGATTGGCGTTGTCAAACAGTCGTTTGGTGCCGCGCGCGAGCGTAAGGTTGGAGAGTCTGATCATTCTGTTTACTTATTCAGGGTTTGGTGGAGAGTGCCGTGGCTTGTGCCATTGGCCTTTTCCAGCATTACCCGCATTTCAAAGTGCGTAGTCGTAGTCAATCGACAGCGGCGCGTGGTCACTAAACCAGTTGTCCTTGTAAATCCGTGCGTATTCCGCCGTGGCGGCAATCGCCGGGGTGCATATGTGATAGTCGATGCGCCAACCGACGTTGTTTTCGCGCGCGTTGCCACGATTCGACCACCAGGTGTATTGATCCGGCAACGGAATCAACCGTCGGAAGGTGTCCACATAACCGACTTCATCGAACAATTGGGTCAACCAGGCCCGTTCTTCCGGCAAAAACCCTGAGTTCTTTTTGTTGCCGCGCCAGTTCTTTAAATCAATTTCTTTGTGCGCGATGTTCCAGTCACCAACAATGACATATTCGCGCCCGCTTTTCTTGAGTTTTTGCAAAAACGGCATAAACACCGCCATAAACCTGAATTTTTTGGCCTGTGCCTCGTCGGACGCGGCACCAGACGGCACATACAGCGAAATAACCGACAGGTTGCCAAACTGCACTTCGAGATAACGACCCTCGTCATCGATCCATTTGATGCCGGTGCCGATGATGACCTTGTCCGGCTCGCGCTTGCAAAAAATCGCCACGCCGGCGTAACCCTTTTTTTCCGCCGGGTGGTAAAACGCGTGCATTTTTTTCCACGCGTGAATTTCCGCCGGAATATCGCTTTCCAGCGCCTTGATCTCCTGCAGACAAACCACGTCCGGCTTTTGCCGTTTCAACCAGGTAATCAGCCCCTTGGTTGTTGCGGAACGGATACCGTTGACGTTAACGGAGATGACGCGCATCGGGCGAACCTCTAGCCTTCGTAATTCACAGGGACGTGCATGAGTGTCGAGACTGGGCGAGTGATTTTTGATTCGACTGCGGCGCGAATATCGGGATATTCGCAACAAAGAGAATCGAAAAGCGCCGGCCAGGCGACGGCAATCATGCGCGTAGGGGTCGTTACAAGTTTGACAGCAGTAAACAGATTAAAGATTGTTTGAAACAAGACGCAGTTGGGACAAATCCCGCCACGACCTGTGAAATAGGCAGGCTAGAATATCGCAACCCCGAATTATGCGGGATTCCGCTGTCCCAATCACCTTGCCCACCATGTCAAACACCAATTTCCGTGCCGAGTTCGTCGAATTTGCGATTCGCCAAAACGCCCTGCGATTCGGCGAATTCCAAACCAAGGCAGGCCGCCTGTCACCGTATTTCTTTAATTCGGGGCTGTTTAACGATGGCGCGTCCATGGCTGCGCTGTCGACGTTCTACGCCAAGGCTGCGCTGGACTCGGGAATCGGCTTCGACATGATTTTTGGCCCGGCCTATAAAGGCATCACGCTGGCCGCCGGCATGGCAATCAAACTGGCCGAAATGGGGCGCAATGTGCCGTATTGTTTCAACCGCAAAGAAGCCAAGGACCACGGCGAGGGCGGATTGATGGTTGGCGCACCATTGGCCGGGCGGGTGCTGATTGTTGACGACGTCATTTCGGCGGGCACGTCGGTACGCGAGTCGATCGCGTTGATCCGTGCCGCCGGGGCGACCCCGGCCGGGGTGGTGATCTCGTTGGATCGGC
>JANOEV010000166.1:0-6137 GCA_031413695.1 Burkholderiales bacterium | reverse complement strand
CGCCATACGGGTGTTGAAAAAGCAGGATCCGGCCTACCTTTCAAAATACAACACGTCGAGTTTGCGCTATCTCTATCTCGCCGGCGAGCCGCTGGACCAGCCGACCAGCGACTGGATCGAAAAAGGCGCAAACGTTAGTGTTATCGACAACTACTGGCAGACGGAAAGTGGCTGGCCGATCCTGAGTGCACAACCCGGCATCGAAAAGACGCGGCGCAAGCTTGGTTCACCCAGCTTTGCCGTGTACGGTTACAACGTCAAGTTGAAACTTGAAGGCACTGGCGCGTCGGTCGGGCCCGACGAGAAGGGCGTCTTGTGTATTGTGCCGCCGTTGCCGCCGGGTTGTATGTCGACCATTTGGGGCGACGACGCGCGTTTTGTGCGCACCTACTTCAGCATGTTCGATGATGAGCGCGTCTACACGACCTTTGATTGGGCGACACGCGACGCCGATGGTTACTATTTCATCATGGGGCGCACCGACGACGTGATCAACGTTGCCGGGCACCGCCTGGGCACGCGGGAAATCGAAGAGGCGATCCAGGCGCATCCGAATATTGCCGAGGTCGCCGTGGTTGGGGTTGCCGATGCCCTGAAAGGGCAGGTGCCGGTGGCGTTTGCGGTGGTCAAGGATGTGCAGAAAGTCGCCACGGTTGAAGCCGCCGCCGCTCACGAAAAGGAAATCATGGCGACAGTCGATCGCGAGCTTGGGGCGATCGGCCGGCCGGCGCGCGTATATTTTGTGACACTGTTGCCAAAAACACGATCCGGCAAGTTGTTGCGCCGGGCAATTCAGGCGCTTTGTGAAAAGCGTGATCCCGGCGACCTGACAACCATTGAAGACCCAAGCGCGCTCGAACAGGTCAGGGCGGCTGTCACATAATCCGGCCGGCCCACCGAATGGATTATTCCAAGCCGATGGCCGGCGTTTCAGCCGGTTGTTGCAGCAGCCCGCGAATCGCCCCCTCGATACTGCGTTCGGTGATCGAATGTTCCTCGAGCAACTTGATGCGTCCCTTCGATTGTAGCCAGCGGAATTCCTCGGACGTCAGCGTGATGGCGAGTTTGGTATCGTAATTCTTGAAAATGAATGTTTCTTTCAGCGGGCTGACCCATGACAGGCGACAGTGCTGGATCACGCCGTCGTCATCAGCCATTTCAATCCATTGCCCGCGTTCAATATCGATGCTGCGTTTTCGTAGTCTGGCACGCGGATCGGCCGGCATCATGCCGCCTTCAATCGGTTGGTCATTGACTTGTTCCTCCGGCGGCGCAGCCGACTTTGTCGGCCGCATCACATTGGTATGCAACTCAACCATGGTTTGAAAATACGGCTCGCGGGTTGCCGACGAAACACCGATGCGATCAAGCCCGGCGTTGAGTCGCCCCAGCAGGGTTGGCAACAATTTCAGCAGTCGCGGACGGTCCTGCTTTGAAGCATGCGGCTCGATGCTCCATAACAAATCATCAAGACTCGCAATGTCGGATTTCCACTGTGTGCCGTCTTCGCCGTCTGCCAGATAATCTTTGGCAAGCACCTGTTGCCAGTGGCTGCGCGCAAAGTTACTGATGGTCTCCGGGAACGCCTTGCCTGCCAGCCGCCGTTCGATCTCGTAGGTTGCCATCGACACACCCATTTCAATTTCTTCTGCCTGCTGAACCTTGATGACAGAATCAAAAATGACGCCCTGTGCACTTTCCTCTTCAGCCTGGATAAACACGGCGAGTTCGGCTTCGGCGGTTTCAACCGCCTTGGGATCGCGGTCAATATTCAGATGGAGTTTTTGCACGATCCCGGCAATTTGTTCGAATACCGGGTCACCCTGAACCAATGATTGCTGGCGCTTGACCCCGATATCGGCAAGCTGATCGATAAACCGTCGCAACGGATGTTCGGCATTCGTAAAGATCCGCGGATCCTGCATGGACGCCCGCAGAATCTGGATCTGCAACCGGCCAACCAGCGCCTTGATGGAGTCGGGAATATCGGTCGCCTCAAAAATACGGTCAAAAAAACCGGCAACAACGTCGGTAATGACGTTTTGAACCGGTTGCATTTGGGCGGCCAGCATGGGTTGTGCCTGCCGCACCAGATTCGGATGAACCTGTGGTGCAGGCACCATGTCCGACGGCTGGTGTGCCAACGTTGCTATTGTGCCGAACCCAGCGTCAATGTTCCACGCACCTGGCGAGGCCGCTGCGACTGCGTCGGCCGCCATTCCGGCCACGACGCTGGCTGCAGCGGTTGACCCGCCCCCGATATTGACAATGGGGCCGGCTGACATGGAGGAGGCGGCGAAGCGTTCCAGTACGTCTATCAATTTTTGGTCAAGCACAACCGCTTTGCCGGTTGCCGTACCAGCGCCAGCGGCCGTCACCATGCCGCCGCCGGTGTTGCCGGACGCCCTGGGGGTGGCGCCGCCGGCCCGGTCAAGCAAACCGGCAAGCATGTTGCTGTAAGAGCCGTCGACAGGATTGCCGGCCGCGCCGGTCGCGGGCGACCCAGACCCCCCGGGTGCCTGCGACAGCAAGCGGGCAAACAAATCGGACAGGTCTCCGCCGGCGCCAGCAGTGTTGTCACCGGACGAGCCCGACGAATTTGTGGTGGATCCGCCACCTACCTGCTGGTTACGCGGTACGCCCGAGGTTGACCGGTTGATCGGTTTGCCATACCGGGCGGGAATTTCAATCATAAAGCCGTGACTGACCAGCAACTCATTGCCTTCTTTCAGGGTGGCTGTCAGGACGGTTGCAAGCGTCGTCTGTGCGGCGGACAAAATTTCGCAACGTTGTGAAACATTGGCGCCTGCTGTTGTCAGGCCGGCAATCAGCGCCCTGCAAAAAACCCGGGGCACGACCGGATTTTGCTGTTCAGCAAGTGTATCGCCATCAGCCAATGCTTCAACCCGTTTCGATAATGCAAACAGCTCGTAGTCGCATGCATCGGTAAGGCGTTTGGTGACATTGCCCAATAATATTTCTTCGCGCATTGCGTCGTCTTCAACCAGCGACAGTGAATCGAGTGAGAACACCGTGGTTTTTGACATTGCCGCCTGGTCATCCGCCAGCTTTTCATCAAAGCGTTTGACGTAATCGTCCAGAGTTGCCGCCTCCCAATCCAGCGAGTGTGACTCCCAAACATCCCGCGCGCCAAGAATCGCACTTTTTACGTCCGCGTCGGTGGTGCTTGCGGATGCCTCAAAAAGTGCGGTACTAACCGCAGCGGTTGATACGACCAGGCGGGCGGTAAATTCCCGGGCGAGGAGTGCCTTGAGTTGGTCGAGAAATTTGGTGTTTTTGGACATTTGGAAAAAGTCGTCTGCCGATATTATTCAGCTATCGACGGCATCGGGCAAGGCCTGAACAGGTGGTGCCAGCCGTCGGCGGACGTGGTCGGCGTTGGCCGGACCGATGGATCATTTTTTAACACCGAAACAATGCTCCAAGGTGGGGAACGTGCCCGCGCGGACCTCTTTTGCATATTCTGCCGCCGCCTGTGAAACCTGGGTGCCGATATCGACATAACGTTTAGCAAATTTTGGGGTGAAATCGGTAAACAATCCGGTAATGTCCTCGGTCACCAACACCTGTCCGTCACACGCCGGCGAGGCACCGATGCCGATGGTTGGAATGGACAGGGTTTCAGATACCGCCCGGGCAACCGGTTCGACGGTGCCCTCGATCAAGACCGAAAACGCACCGGCGGCTTCGAATTGTCTGGCAATACCAACCCACTTTGCCGCGGCGCTGTCTTCCCGCCCCTGTGCCTTGAATCCGCCCATTGCGTTGACGCGTTGCGGCATCAGGCCGATATGCGGCATCACCGGAATGCCGCGTGCAGCCAGAAATTCAACGGTTTCGACCAGTTCTGCGCCGCCTTCAAGCTTGATGGCCTGGCAGCCGGATTCGGCCATCGCCCGCGCGCAATTGCGATAAGCCTGTTGCGGCGATTCTTGGTAGCTGGCAAACGGCATGTCGAGCATCACCATGGCGCGCTGCGAACCGCGCATTACCGCCTGGGTATGCATGATCATGGTGTCGAGTGAAATGTTCAGGGTGTTTTCCATGCCATACACCAGCATGGCCAGCGAGTCACCGACCAGCAGGATGTCGCAATGCGGGTCGAGCAACTGCGCCATCGGTTTGGTGTACGCAGTCAGCATGACAATCTTGGCCGACGATTTCATGGCGCGAATATCGGGCACGGCAACACGTTTTTGATTTTGGTGGACGGACATTTTTGGGGCGCAATTATTTAGAAGGGTTATTATGCCCGCATCGATTCAAAGGGCGGGTGCAAACATGACAATCCTGGTTCGTTGGTTTATTAATGCGCTGGCGCTGCTCGCGGTCGCATATCTTTATTCGGGCGTCCGGGTCGAGGGCATTTTTGCGGCACTCGCTGCCGCGCTGGTACTGGGTCTGGTGAACGCGGTGATACGCCCGATATTGATTCTGCTGACGCTGCCAGTCACGTTACTGACCATGGGACTGTTCATTTTTGTCATCAATGCGCTGCTGTTCTGGCTGGTGGCAGAGGTGGTGAAGGGATTCACAGTGACCGGCTTTATGGCGGCGTTGATCGGTTCACTGATGTATTCGGTCATCTCCTTGATTGTGAGTGCGCTGGTCAGGGAGAAAAAGAAATAGGCTGCTGCCTGCCCCGGTATCCCCGGCTTGGCAGCAGGTAATTGCGCCAAAAATCCCAAAAGATTTGCCCTGGCAGGCTTGAAATCGCGGCGCCCGACCCAAATTGATTCCATGATATTGATTTTTCAGGGAATTTTTAATCATGGATGCTCCAGAAAATGCGCAAAATCAAGCGCAGCCGGCACCAATTTCGGCGGAATCGGCAAGTACTGATAACGCCAACGCCAATAGTCTCAAGGATCCGATCGCCGAGCTAACCATCAAGTTGGCAACCGCCGAGGCGGCGGTGGTGACTGCCAAGGATGAATGGTTACGCGCCAAAGCCGAAACCGAAAATATCCGGCGTCGTTCTGCCGAAGACGTCCTCAAAGCGCAAAAATTTGGTGTCGAGAAGATTGCCGACGCCTTGCTTGCCGTCAAGGACAGCATGGATGCGGCGCTGAAAGTCGACAACCCGTCCGTGGACGCCTACAAGCAGGGCGTCGAGTTAACGGTGCGCCAGCTTGCATCCGTGTTTGAAAAATTCGCCATTCAAGAGGTTGATCCGGTCGGTCAGAAGTTCGATCCATCACGGCATCAGGCGATCGCCGCGGTTGAGTCCGATCAGGACGCCAACACCGTGGTGTCAGTCATGCAAAAGGGCTACACGTTGCACGACCGGGTATTGCGCCCGGCTTTGGTCGCCGTTGCCAAGGCGAAATCCTGATTCATCCACGTTCGCGCATTGGCTTTATTGTTGGACGCCGTTTCCCGGGGCCACCACCCACTTGAAGCCGCTGCATAAATCCCAATCTACAGAGCATCTTAAAAGACTTCGAAATAAAGGAAAACATTATGGGACGCATTATTGGAATTGACTTGGGCACCACCAACAGCTGTATCGCCATCATGGAAGCCGGCCAGCCTAAGGTGATCGAAAACGCCGAGGGTGCCCGCACCACGCCATCCATTGTGGCGTATCAGGACGACGGCGAAATCTTGGTCGGCGCATCGGCCAAACGCCAGGCGGTCACCAACCCGAAAAATACCCTGTTTGCGGTCAAACGGTTGATCGGTCGCCGCTTTGAAGAAAAAGAAGTGCAAAAAGACATCGACATGATGCCGTACACCATCATCAAAAATGACAACGGCGACGCTTGGGTGGAAGTGCGCGGTAAAAAAATGGCGCCACCGCAGGTGTCGTCCGAAGTGTTGCGCAAAATGAAGAAAACCGCCGAAGACTACCTCGGTGAGGAAGTCACCGAGGCGGTCATCACGGTGCCCGCGTATTTCAACGACTCACAACGCCAGGCTACCAAAGACGCCGGTCGTATTGCCGGTCTCGACGTCAAGCGCATCATCAACGAGCCGACGGCGGCTGCGCTGGCGTTTGGCATGGACAAAAAAGAGGGTGACCGCAAGATCGCCGTCTATGATCTTGGCGGTGGCACGTTTGACGTTTCGATCATTGAAATTGCCTCGGTTGAGGGCGAGCATCAATTCGAAGT
>JANOEV010000165.1:0-4808 GCA_031413695.1 Burkholderiales bacterium | reverse complement strand
CCACCCTCATCGCCTCGGTTTACGGCATGAACTTCAAAGGCTGGTTCCCGGAACTCAACTGGGAATATGGTTATCCGTTTGCCATTGCATTGATGCTTATCTCGGTGTTGGTGCCGTTTGCGTACTTCAAGCGCAAAGGCTGGCTCGATTAGACAATTGTCTGGCCGCACGGTGAACATATGATCATTCTCTACGGCGTTACGATTTTTGTTTCGGCATTCCTGTTGTTTCTGGTGCAGCCGATTATTGCCAAGCAGATTCTGCCGTGGTTCGGCGGATCGGCGGCGGTGTGGACAACCTGTCTGGTGTTCTTCCAATGCATGCTGCTGGCCGGTTATTTTTATGCCGACTGGACAACCCGCCGTCTGAGCGCGCGCCAACAGGCGATTGTGCACATGGCACTGATCGTGTTGGCGCTTGCGCTGCTGCCGATCATCCCGGAATCGTCATGGAAGCCGGTCGGTGATGAAGCGCCCGGTTTGCGGATTTTATTGTTGCTTGCCGTCACCATCGGCCTGCCCTATTTCATCATCTCAACCACCAGCCCGCTGGTGCAAAGCTGGTTTGGCAAAAGCCATCCCGGCACAAGTCCGTATCGACTGTTTGCGCTGTCAAACCTCGCCTCGATGCTGGCGCTGCTGGGTTACCCGTTTCTGATCGAACCGTGGATCAGCACCCGTCAACAGGCGCTGAATTGGTCGTTCGGCTTTGTGCTGTTTGCGGGATTGATTGCTGTGCTCGCCTGGCAACGCATGCGCGTACCAAGCGCCGCGTCCGACCCGGCCGAAGCCGGATACACAAACGCCGACCTTGCGGAACAAACAAACGCCGACTCAGCGGCACAAACAAACGCCGACCTTGCGGCGTATACGAACGCCGACTCAGCGGCGTGTGCCGCGCCACCTTCGGCCCGTGACAAACTGGTTTGGATTGTATTGTCCGGCCTCGGATCAGTGCTTTTGCTGTCGGTGTCAAACCACCTGACCGAAAATATTGCGTCGTTTCCGCTGATGTGGGTGTTCCCGTTGGCCGTGTATTTGCTGACCTTCATTCTTTGTTTTGACGCGAAGGACACGAGGCAGGGCTGGTATCGGCGCAAGCTGTTCCTGCCAATGCTGGCGGTGATGCTGGTGGTGATGGCATGGACCCTCGCCGACACCGATTTTCAATACCGACTCGTTTGGCAGGTGGCGGTGTTTTCCATCGGTTTATTCGTTGCCTGCATGTTTTGCCATGGTGAACTGGTGGCACAAAAACCGGACGCGCGCGACCTCACCACATTTTATTTAATGATCTCGATCGGTGGTGCGCTGGGCGCGCTGCTGGTGGGTGTGATTGCGCCGCTTATCCTGCCGGGCTACTATGAGCTGGCGCTCGGTATTGTTGCGCTCGCGGGCATGGCATCGTTTCTGACGTGGCGCAAATTGCACCTTGCCGTCAGTCTTGTCGGCGTCGCGATCACCCTATTTACCGCAGCGGCGGGATGGGTTGGCATCAGCGCATACGGCAAGGAAGTGATCGTCATGACCCGCAATTTCTACGGCACGTTGCGCGTCCGCGAAACAGTGGTATCACCGCCGGATTATCGCCGCCGGACGCTGATTCACGGCTCGATTTCACACGGTGATCAGTACATGTGGGCGCCGATCAAATTCGATCCCACCACCTACTACATGCCAAAATCCGGTGTCGGCCGCATTTTGTTGTTGCTCAACACCCTTGACCCCGGCAAGCCGCGCAGCGTCGGCATTGTCGGCCTCGGTACGGGAACCATTGCCGCGTTTGGCGCAAAAGGTGATGTGTTCCGCTTCTACGAAATTAATCCGGACGTAGTGACGGTTGCGCAACGCGATTTCACCTACCTGATGGACAGCAAGGCAAACATTGAAATTTCACTGGGTGACGCGCGGCTCAATCTCGAGCGTGAACCGGCCCACGGGTTTGATGTACTCGCCATCGACGCATTTTCCAGCGACGCCATTCCCATGCACCTGATCACCCGCGAGGCGGTGGAAATCTACCTGAAACATTTGAATGCATCGGGTGTGATTGCGTTTCACGTGTCCAATCGTTATCTCGATCTCAAACCGGTGGTCAATACCATCGCCGCGTCGCGCGGACTTGAGGTGGCATGGGTGAAGGAAACGTACAATGACGGCAGCACACGCAGTGACTGGATTTTGCTGGCCAAAGACCGCACACTGCTCGGCCGGCCGGAAATCGCCGAAGGCTCACTGGCCATTCCGGCCAAGCCGAATCAGAAAATCTGGACGGATGACTTCAACAACCTGTGGCAGGCGTTGCAGTAGACGTGTTGGATTGCGGATTGCGGATTGCGGTCGGCAGCGGCTGATGCTATCAGCCGCCCGCCAACCCTGCGGCGCGTCTCACCAGCTGTCCTTTACCGGGGACGCATCAGGTATACGTCTCACAAAATGTCCCTTACCGGCGAAGGCCGGTACCCAATTTTGGATTTTATTGGACCCGCGAAAAGTGGGCCCCGGCCTGCGCCGGGGAGGGGAATGTGGAAACGGTTGGAAGTTTCCGCAATTTGAAAGTCGCCATTCGACGGGTATTTTCAGTCATTTATGCCCCAAACGACCCGCCAATAGGCGGGTTTTTGTTTTTGTAGGCGCGCTGTTCGCATTATCGTGATGCCCACACCCGTTTAATCAGGGTCACACGCAGGTCGCCCTCAAGAAAAGCCCCCGCGTAGCCGAAGAGCAGACATACCCATACGGCGCCAAACGGCGCGCATTGTCCATGTCTTCAGCCTTCATTGCGTCGTTTGTCACCCGACTGTCCGCACCACGTGCGGCGCTTTTGTTATGTCTCGGCTTGTCGCCGTTAACGCATTCATTCGCCCTGCCAGCCAGCAACAAGATGGGTGTTGATCGCGCCGCCGCGTTGGTTTGGACGGCATCGACCAAACAGAAAATTGAACTCGCGTCCGACCGCCTGGCCGTCGGTGAGGCCGCGCAAATCGCCATGCCGAACATGGCGGGTGGCGGTGCAGCGCCGCTGGCGGCTGAGTTGGCCACCACCAGCGTTGCGCAACTTGCTTCGGGTAACGTTCGCTGGACCGGTCGGCTGGTCGCCGCGGGCCAACAATATCCGGCCGAACTGATTCTCACCAAGGCCGGTGCACTCGGTGATGTTCGCACCGCGAATGGACGCATTCGTTTTGACGTTGACGCCGCCCTTGGTCAGACCGTGCAATTGATTCCACCGGCGCTTTCAGGCAGTGAGACCTGTGCCATCACCTCATTGGAAAACTTTGGCAATCGCAAGGCCGCGGCGGTGATTCCCAAACATATCGCCGACCGGCTTGATGCCGGCCAGTCAAGCAACGAACAGTCGACTGTCGACATCCTGTTTGTATACACGCCGCGGGTGGCGACACGTTATGGCAGCCAGCTGTCGGCGGTGTTGGACAATCTGGTGGCGACCGCCAACACTGCGGTCGGCAACAGTCAGGCGCAGCTGTCGTTTCGTCTGGTCGGTGCCCTCAAGGTCAGCCCGCAGCGGGTGATTGCCGGTGATATTGCCGACGCACTCAAAGCCGTTGCGTCATCAGACGACAAATTACTGCCGGCTAATGCCGACTTTGCCGGTGTTGCCGCCAAACGTGAGGCACTTGGTGCCGACGTGGTGGTGTTTCTCACGGCATTTGGCGACTATTCAGTCGGTTGCCCCGCCGGTGGTGGCTGCATGGTGGGCGCGGCGTATCAAACATCGATCGAAAGCCTTGGCGGTGACGACCCCGGCCGTCGCGGTTACGCCGTTGTTGATATTGCCGCACGCGATCTGGCGTTGACGGTGGTGCACGAAATCGGCCATGTGCTCGGCGCGGGCCACGACAGCGAAACCGGCGGCGGCGGATTGTTTGATGACTCAAAAGGCGTGCGTTGGAACAACGGCAACATCGGCGACATCATGTCTTATGCGGTCAACCGTCAGTTGCTGTTTTCCAGTCCGGACATGCAATGTGCCGACGGCGCCTGCGCCACCATCACCAACATTGCCACCGAACCGGTGCCGGCCAACAATGTACGCGCGCTCAAGGCGGCGCGTTTTATGGTGGCGGACTTCCGGGCGACCAAGGCGGCACCGCTGCCGGATATGGCCGGCCTGTGGGCCGCGCAAGGTGAAACGTCAACACTGCATTTGAGCCAGCGCGGGCAAGTCCTGACGGCAATCTGGTTTTATTACGATGGTGCCGGACGCGCGAGCTGGCTGAGTGTGCCCAATTGCCTGGTTGATGGCCGTCGCTGCAGCGGACGCCTGTACCGCGCATGGACAACAGCCGGCGCGGCAACCGATAGCAGCCCGTTGGTGCCGCCAATGGTCTCGACCACGTCTGTCGGCAATGCCGAACTCGATATGCGTGATGCGACCCGCATCAACATGACCTACGCCATATATGGTGAGCAAAAGACAGTGGCTTTTGCCCGCAGCGCTGGCAATAACACGCCCTTCAGCGAACCGGTGGCCGACGATCAAACCACCAACGGCAGCTGGTGGCTGTCGATGGCGCTGGCACCCGGTGTGACGGTCACACGCAACAACAACGACTTGAACCTTTTTTGGTTCGGCTTCGATACCGACGGTCAGGGCGGCTGGTACAACGCGCCTAACTGCCGGTTAACCGCCAACAGCAAGGCGTGCAGCGGCGATTTATTTCGCAGCATGGTGCCAACCGGCACCGGCGGTCCGCAAGCCGTGGTGCAGCAACGGGTCGGACAAATTGGAATGGAATTCAGCAGTGCCTACTACGGCCGGATGGACATCAATATCGCCGGTCGCGT
>JANOEV010000164.1:0-8972 GCA_031413695.1 Burkholderiales bacterium | reverse complement strand
TACACGTCGGCGGTAACGACAGCGCCCGCGCGGCGGCGACCAAAGATGTTGCCACCTACCTTGAAAAACGCCTGAAATAGTCCGTCGGCGGGGGTTGGTTTGTGGTGCCAAAACCGCCAATCGGCCGGTTTTGGCGAGCCGGGCGCTCGCCTTTTTTGGTGTGTTGCCGTAAACTGGCGGACTTCGAAACATTTGCCTGTTCAGCGAAAAATTCCCTAAGAATCATGGAGTTCCCGACAAAATTTGACGTGATTGTGATTGGTGGCGGCCACGCCGGCACCGAGGCTGCGCTCGCAGCTGCGCGGGCCGGCGCGCGTACGTGTTTACTCACTCACGCAATTGAGACGTTGGGACAGATGTCGTGCAACCCCTCCATCGGCGGCATTGGCAAAGGACACTTGGTCAAAGAGATCGACGCGCTCGGCGGCGCGATGGCAATTGCCACCGATGAGGCGGGAATTCAATTCCTCACCTTGAACGCCAGCAAAGGCCCAGCGGTGCGTGCAACCCGTGCGCAGGCAGACCGTGTGTTGTACCGCGCGGCGATTCGCCAGCGCCTCGAAAACCAACCGAACCTGTGGTTGTTCCAACAGGCGGTTGATGATTTGATCCTGTCAGAGTCCGGCGGCGGGCTGACACAGGGCAATGCGCCGCGTGTGGTCGGCGCGATCACACAAGCCGGTATTCGTTTTACCGCAGAAGCGGTAGTGCTGACCGCAGGCACATTCCTCGCCGGCAAGATCCACGTCGGGCTCGAAAATTATTCCGCCGGTCGCGCGGGCGATCCGCCCGCCATCACACTCGCCGCGCGATTGCGAGAATTAAAACTGCCGGTCGGGCGGCTCAAGACCGGCACACCGCCGCGACTCGATGGGCGCAGCATTGATTTTTCAAAATGTACTGAACAACCCGGTGACAATCCAACGCCGGTGTTTTCGTATCTCGGCGATCGCGCAATGCATCCACGCCAGGTCTCTTGCTGGATGACCCACACCAACACCGCCACCCACGACGCGATTCGCGCCGGGCTTGATCGCTCGCCGATGTTCACCGGTGTGATCGAGGGCGTCGGTCCGCGTTATTGTCCGTCGATTGAAGACAAGATTCATCGCTTCGCCGACAAAGCCAGCCACCAGATTTTTCTCGAGCCGGAAGGGCTGACCACCAACGAATATTATCCAAACGGCATTTCGACATCGCTGCCGTTTGATGTGCAGCTCAAACTGGTGCAGTCGATTCCCGGATTGGAAAAGGCGCACATCCTGCGCCCGGGTTACGCAATCGAGTATGACTATTTTGATCCGCGCGGCTTAAAAGCCTCACTTGAAACCAAGGCGATTGATGGTTTGTTTTTTGCCGGACAAATCAACGGCACCACCGGTTACGAAGAAGCCGCCGCGCAGGGCCTGCTCGCCGGTGTCAACGCGGCGTTGCGCGTCAAGGGTGAGCCCGCATGGTGCCCGGGCCGTGATGAGGCCTACCTCGGTGTGTTGGTTGATGATCTCATCACACGCGGCGTCACCGAGCCATATCGCATGTTCACCAGTCGCGCTGAATATCGTCTGCAGCTGCGTGAAGATAATGCAGATGCGCGCCTGACGGAAATGGGCCGCAAGCTCGGCCTGGTTGACGATGTACGCTGGGCCGCCTTCGACGCCAAACGTGAAGCCGTAGCGCGCGAAACCCAGCGGCTTAAGGCCACCTGGGTGCAGCCGGGTCGGGTGCCGCGCGCGCTGATGGAAGGCGCGATCGGTCAGGACATCGAGCGCGATTATTCGTTGTTTGATTTGTTGCGCCGGCCGAATGTGCGCTACGACGCACTGATCAACCTGCCAGTCGGTGATGGTGTTGGTGTCAGCGACCCAGCCGTCGCGGAACAAGTTGAAATTGCCGCCAAATATCAGGGCTACATCGATCGCCAGCAGGACGAGGTTGAAAAGAGTCGCGATCAGGAATCGTTGGCGCTTCCGATGGATATTGATTACCGACTTGTGCGCGGACTGTCAAAAGAAGTGCAGCTCAAACTCAACCAACACAAGCCGGAAACGCTTGGTCAGGCATCACGTATGCAGGGCATGACACCGGCGGCAATCTCGTTATTGCAGGTGTATCTGAAACGCGGCTTTGCCGAGGCGCGGTTGGATGCACAAAACGCCGGCACTCAAAGCATCGGTACACAGAGCGAATACGTCGCGTGAATATGGTTGCCGCCACGCCTGTCGGGCAGCACGCGCCGGCAACAGAACTGGGTGTCGCACTTGCCGACGGTATCAAAACCCTCGGTCTGTCATTGTCCGTCGCGCAGCAAGAAAAATTGCTCGCCTATGTCGCGCTGCTCGATAAGTGGAACAAGGTTTATAACCTCACCGCGGTGCGTGAACCGGCGCGCATGATCGGCCTGCATATTCTCGACAGCCTGTCGTTGGTCGCGCATTTACAAAATGCAAAATCTCTTTTGGATGTCGGCTCTGGTGGCGGACTTCCGGGGATTTGTGTCGCAATCGCCGCGCCAACAATAGAGGTTGTCATGCTGGACTCGCTGCAGAAAAAAACCACGTTTGTCCGGCAAGCCATCGGCGAGCTTGGTCTGACCAATGCCAGCGTGGTATGTGAACGTGTTGAAGCCTGGCAGCCGGCGACAAAATTTGATGTGGTCACCTCGCGCGCATTTGCCGAGCTGGCTGATTTTGTCAACGGCGCGGCGCATCTGGTTGCACCGGGCGGACGCATGCTGGCGATGAAGGGCGTTTATCCGCACGATGAAATTGCCCGGCTGCCGTCGTCGCATCGTGTGGTCGACGTGATCGTCCTTGATGTTCCACAAATCGACGGCAAACGCCATCTTGTTGTCATGGAAGCCGTATGAAAGTTTATGCTGTCGTTAATCAAAAGGGCGGTGTCGGCAAGACGTCGGTTGCGGTAAACCTGTCGGCGACGCTTGCGCACTACGGTCAGCGGGTATTGCTGATTGACCTTGATCCTCAGGGCAATGCCACCACCGGCAGTGGTGTCGACAAAAACGGTTTTGGCAAAACACTTTACGGCGTGTTGCTCGGTGAATATGCCGCCGCCGAGGCGCGCGTTAAGACCGAGGCCGGCTACGATGTGTTGATTGCCAATCGTGAACTGGCCGGCGCTGAAATTGAAATGGTCTCGATTGACAACCGCGAGTTCCGACTCAAGACCGCGCTGGCGACGATTGCCGCCGACTACGATTTTGCGGTGATTGATTGTCCGCCGGCATTAAACATGTTGACCGTGAATGCGTTAACCGCCGCCGATGCCGTCATCATCCCGATGCAATGTGAGTACTACGCGCTCGAAGGGCTGAGTGATCTGGTCGGCACATTGAAAAAAGTCAAAGCCAACCTGAATCCAAAAATTGAAATTGAAGCGCTGGTCCGCACCATGTACGACCCGCGTTCATCACTCACCACCCAGGTCTCGGATGAAATCAAAAATCACTTTGGCAGCAAGGTGTTTGATACCGTCATTCCGCGCAATATTCGTATCGCCGAAGCGCCGTCATTTGGCAAACCGGTGATCCTGCACGATCCGTCGAGCAAAGGTGCGCAGGCGCATTTTGCCTTTGCCCGCGAGTTGTTGGGGCGCCATGGAATACCGATCAAGGAAACCGTACCGTCATGATGAAAAACAAAGGCCTGGGCAAAGGGCTCGACGCCCTGTTGGGCGGCAACAAATCCGCCAACAACAATGAAGGCGAGTTACGCCAGCTTGCCGTTGCCGATCTGCGACCCGGCAAATACCAGCCGCGCACCCGCATGGATCAGGCGACGTTGCAAGAGCTGGCCGACTCGATCAAACAGCGTGGCATTGTGCAACCGATTCTGGTGCGCGAGTTAACCGGCAGCCTGTCTGGAAAGTTTGAAATTGTCGCCGGTGAACGCCGCTGGCGTGCCGCGCAACTCGCCGGCCTGCAGAATGTGCCGGCGTTGGTGCGCGAAATCGCCGATGACGCCGCACTCGGTATCGGCCTGATTGAAAACATCCAGCGCGAGGATTTAAACGCGATGGAAGAAGCCGCCGGCATTCAGCGGCTGATTGAAGAATTCAAACTCACTCACGACGAGGCCGCCAAAGCCGTGAGCCGATCACGTTCGGCGGTATCCAATTTGCTGCGCCTGTTGGAATTGGCCAAGCCGGTGCAAGACATGGTGATGGAACAAAAACTCGACATGGGTCACGGTCGCGCGCTGTTGCCGCTGGGCAAGGCCAAACAGGTTGAGCTGGCGCATCAGATTGTTCACAAAAATCTGAGTGTGCGTGACGCCGAACGGTTGGTCAAAGCGGCGCTGGCACCGGTAAAAAATAAAAAGGCGGGTGGCGCAGCCGGGTTGGGCAACAACGCCGACACACGCCGTTTGGAAACGGATCTGTCGGACAAACTCGGCACCACCGTGTCCATCAAGGTCGACAAAAAAAACAACGGGACCGTCACCATCGCGTTTATGGGTTTTGAACACCTCGACGGTATCTTGACGCGAACCAAGCTAAAGTAAAACGCAATTATCCAAGGGCGCTTTCAGACCGTTTGGGTCGGAAACGCGCACCAAACAACGGTTCTTTCTTTCGGCAGAGCGCACCATACCGCAATGTACTGTCGCCCCTGCGCACAACCACACGCGTTGCGCCGGGCAGGGCCTCCAGTTTCGCTGCTAAACCGCGAGACAGCGCTGAACCACGTTGACAAAAGTCCGTACAGTCCGTACAGTTGGCGAATGAAACCCACATCCCGCCCCACCGCCAAAGGCGCTGAAGAAGCGAGACAGCAGCTGCCGGCCATTCTTGCTGAGGCCGCCGCTGGGCGCACCACCATCATTACCCGTCACGGCCGCGCAATCGCAGCGGTGGTTCCAGCCGCTGCCGCACGCCAGAACAAACCGGCATCGCTGCTCCTGCTCGCGGGTTCTGGAAAAGGCATGTGGGGTAAAAGCAGCGCGCACGCGATCGACAAGCTGCGTGACGAATGGGATCACTAACGTTGTTCAGCAGTGAGGCGCTGCCAAACGGCGCGCTGGTGCTGGTTGATGGCGCGCCAATCATCTACACGCTTGAAGCGAACGCAAAATTTTCGAAACGTTTCGCGCCATTGTTCGAACGCCATGCTGCCGGAGAAATTTTATTAGCCGTGTCGACGGTCACGATTGCAGAAGTCCTGACTGGTCCGCTGGCAAAAGGCGAAGAGGCGCTCGCCAAACGTTACCGTGCCGTGTTGGCGGCATGGCAGGTGGTGGAATTCACCATTGACATCGCAGAAAGTGCTGCGCGCATACGTGGCACATACGGCCTCAAGCTGCCCGACGCGATCCAGGTGGCGAGTGCGCTGACGATCAACGCTGACGCGCTGGTGACGCATGATCGCGACTTTTCGAAGGTGCGTGGATTGCGGGTACTCGGCTAACTTGCCGCGTCCATAACCGACACGCGGAAATGCAAGTCGCAGAAACCCGAACGTCCCGTCGAGAGCTACTGTGCTGAGGATTTACTTCGCCGCCCCGGCGCAGGCATTGCACTCAACCCAAAGTGGGCGGTGACCGCGCCGAGTAGATTCGTTTTGTTGACAGTTATCATTCAGGCCATTCCTTAAACACCATTATCTACGGTCGTTTCAAGTCAATAATGCCTGAAAACGCTCTCCCCACTTAGACTTTCGAATCTTTTTTGCCGGCTTTGTTCTCGTTAAACAGCGCCGCAATCGCGCTGGCGTCAAAACGATATTCCTGGTTGCACATATCGTCTTTGACGATTACTTCACCGTATTCGGCAAGCGTGGTTTCCAACTCCTCACGTCCCAGTGAGCGGAGCACATTTTTTACTTTTTCCTCGTCGCGTGTGCAATCTGAATGCACCGGCTTCGGCTCATACAGCCGCACATCTTCTTCGGCAAACAACCGTTTCAGCAACACATCGACCGGCGCTGCGATCAACTCCTGTTCGGTCACCGACGAGGCGAGCATCTCGACCCGCGCCCAGCCATCGCTGTCGCGTTGATCGGCGCCCGGTAATTTTTGCAACATCAGCGCGCCCGCACCCTTCGGGGTCGCCGCGAGCCAGAGGTGTGTCGGAAGCTGTTCGGATTGATCGAAGTAGTGCTCAAAACATTCCGCGACACTCAAGCCCGAGATCGGCACAATCGATTGATACATGTGGGCCGAATCGCTGTTGGCCACCGTCATCGCCAGCGTGCCGCCGCCGACCCAATCGGGAAACCCGCTCGACTCGGTCTCAACATCATCGGTGGCAGACGAGGCCATGCCGCGCAATCCGAGGGTGTGCGTGCAATCAATCACCACCAGCTTCGCGGCGCGTTTGGCCAGAAAACTTTCGGTGGCGTCGTTGGAATCTGTTTTGTTCGCGCCGGCCTTGCCCTGAATCTGTAAGGTGATGCGTCCGGGATGTTTGAGCCCGGTACCCACCATCACGGCAACCGTGGCCAGTTCGCCAAAGTAGCGCGTGACATCGGCCGGATAGTTGCGGCCCATCATGAGTGAGTGCCACGCATCGCCCAAACGCACCACCTGACCACGGATGTCGAGGTTCTCAAGAGTAAAGCGGCGCGAATAACTGGCTGGAATAAAAGTGGTGCTCATGCCGCGAGTGTAGCAAAACAATCTGCCGTCTGAAAATTTGTCAGGGCATTTTTGTCCGCACCGGCCACACGCGCCGCACACACGGTTGTTATGCGGCGACCGCCTGCGGCTGGGGTTGCGACATCAGCGTGCGACTCGCCGGGAAGGTCACGCGGAAGGTCGAGCCGTGGTCTTCCGAGCCTTGCGAACTCTCGATCTCCAAGCGACCGCCATGCCGCACCAACACGTGTTTGACAATCGCCAACCCCAAGCCGGTGCCACCAACGGCGCGCGAGCGACCGCGGTCGACACGATAAAACCGTTCGGTCAATCGCGGCAGGTGCGCGGCCGGAATACCCTCACCGGTATCCTTGACAGAGAACACCAATTCCTCGGCAGCTTCGTTCTCGGCGAGCACGACGTTGATTTCACTGCCGTCGGGCGAATGCCGCACCGCATTGCCGATCAAATTCGACACAAGGCTTGAAATCTCCTCGCGATTGGCGACCAGCCATGAGGGCGTCAACGAAACCTGAATCACGTGGCGGCCGGCGGACATGATTTTGGCGTCGCTGATCGTCGCCTGCACCAGCGCCTGCATGTCGATGACACTTTCGTTCAACTTGTTCTGCGCGTCTTCAAGTCGTGACAGCGCCAGCAGGTCGTCGACCAGCCGCTGCATGCGTTCACTTTGTGCGCCCATGTGGTCAAGCGAGCGCTGCATCAGGTCGGCCTTGTCGGGGTCGCCGCTGATTTTGGCGATGGTTTCCAGAAACCCCGCCATCACCGTCAGCGGTGTGCGCAATTCGTGCGAGACATTGGCGACAAAATCACTGCGCATGCGCTCGAGCCGGTCGCGCTCGGAAATATCACGCGACAATAACAACGCCTGATCTTCACCAAAGGCCACCAGTTGCACGGTCAATGTCACGTCTTCACTGCCACCGGCGTCAAGTGGGCGACTGAACTTCAATGTTAGCGCCTCATTAAAATTTCGCGCCGCCAGATAGGCGTTGAACTCGGGGTAACGAATGAAGTAGGTGATGGTCTGCATCCGGTCGTTGTCGAGTGAGATGCGCCAATGGGTTTCGGCGGTCGGATTGCACCAGACGATGTTGTTTTCGGTGTCGAGCATCACCACGCCATCCGGCAAGGCAGCGGCCGCCTGTTGGAAGCGCGCCAGCGAATCTTGCAACGCCTGCTGGTTGAGCCGCGCCTCGCGCAACAACCGATAGAGATCCGTCAGCACTTCGCCCCAGGTGCCGGCACCGTCGGGTACCGTGGCCGCAGTGTGTTCGGTCGCCAGCCAAGCGTATAACTGCGCCAGCTTCCACGCGTGGTAGGCAAACGCCAGCAAGGTTACCAACCCCGCCAGCGCAAATGCCAGCAACCATCCGCCGGCCAGCAAACCAATGCAACCGGTCAGCGCGGCCAACAACATCACCCGCAAAACCGCGGTGAGGAACAGTCGTCTGACAGGGTGTTGTCTTGGCGCCATGGTCGCTATATTACGCCAGCGGAAAATTGTGGCGGTTAGTCGGTTTGGCGGGCCGGCTTGGTATCAGTCTTTGGCGAAACGGTAGCCGCTGCCGCGCACCGTATGCACAAACACATCGTGTCCGGACGGAGTGATGGCGGCGCGCAGGCGGCGAATATGCACATCAACCGTGCGCTCCTCGATAAACACGTGGTCGCCCCAGACAAAATCGAGCAGCTGGGTGCGTGAATAAACGCGTTCGAGATGGGTCATAAAAAAGTGCAGGATGCGGAATTCGGTGGGACCCATCACCAGCGTCTGGCCGTGACCGGTGACCTTGTGTGACGCCGGGTCGAGTTTCAGGCCGTGATACTCAATCGTATCCTCGGTCAGTTCGGGTGCGCGGCGGCGCAACACCGCCTTGATGCGCGCTTCGAGCTCCTTGAGCGAAAACGGCTTGACCATGTAGTCGTCAGCACCGGTTTCCAGCCCGCGTAACTTGTCTTCTTCTTCACCGCGCGCCGTCAACAAAATAATCGGCAACGACTTGGTGCGCGAGTCGCCACGCAATTTACGCGTCAATTCAATTCCACTCATCCCCGGCAGCATCCAGTCGAGCAGCGCCAGGTCGGGTAGTTCGTGCTGGACCAGCTTGATGGCGTCTTCGGCGGATGATTTGACCAACACGCGATAGCCGCCCATTTCCAGATTTATCTGGATCAAGTCTTGAATGGCGGGCTCGTCTTCAACGACCAGGATGGTGGGATTCATGTCAACATGATATTTCAGGTTTGTGAAGCTTATATGACAGATTGGGCGATTGCCGACCGGCCCGTGCCGAGCGGGTATCATTGCATCCTCTGCAATCGAGCCCATTCCCATGTCGTCAACCGCACCGCGCCCTA
>JANOEV010000163.1:0-13250 GCA_031413695.1 Burkholderiales bacterium | reverse complement strand
CGAAGCCAACGGCGATATTCATGGTTTGGGCGAGTAGCAGCCAGCTCTGTGCGGCCATGTCGTCGTCGCAGTTGATCGCTTGCTCGACTGTCAAATTTTCCAGCGCGGCGTGATCGTGTCGGTATTTTTGGTCACTCGATGGGTGGCCATGGTGCACTGACGCTCGCGTTCCGTCATCCGGCGCTGTATCAATCGGTCTCGGCGTTTGCACCGATTTGTGCGCCAACCCAATGTGCCTGGGGCCAAAAGGCGTTCAGTCGATATCTGGGTGAAGACCGCTCGACATGGGCCGCGCACGATGCGTGTGAATTGATCCGCAGTCGCGGGGCATTGTTTCCGGAAGGTATTTTGGTCGATCAGGGGTTGGCGGACCAGTTTTTGCCCGAGCAGCAATTGCATCCTGAATTGTTGGAGGCCGCGTGCAAGGCTGTCGGCCAACCACTCACGTTGCGACGGCATGCCGATTACGACCATCGCTACTATTTTCTGTCGACGTTTGTGGCGGATCATCTGGCGTTTCACCATGCGATATTAGGCGGTGATTAACCAGCGGATCTGCAATGGGTGTCCGGGCATTTGGGCACACTGTTTTTAACAAACGCAAGCAACAGAGCGCGTTTCCATGTCATTTTGCCCCAAAACGCCCGCTGTTATTAGCGTTTCATCTTTGGAAACGTCTAATAACCCCGTTGTCCCAGCGTAGAGCCTGCCCCAGCATGCTTAAAGGTGGGGTTGGGACCCAGCCCGTTACAACTCATTGATATTACGATGGACTGGATTCCAGCGCGGTTACGTAAATGAGCTGGAATGACGGCGATTTTGAGGTTTTTGGATATTCTCCTTTGCGAAATTGTCTTCGCGACCAGACATACTGCGAACAGAATGACAACCCACAAGCCCCTTCCATTTCGAATTCGCGCCGAACTTTATACCCAGCTTGCGCAGATGGAAATCGCCGGGCTGCCGTTTGACCGCGCCTTTGCCGTCTTGCAAGTGGCGGGGCCGGCGAAACCACGATTGGTGGCGATGCGCGCGCTGATGAAGCGCCACGATTTTGCGATGTCGGGCGAGCGCAGCGGACTCTTCACCAAAATGGAAGCGCGCTTGATTCATGCCTCGGTCATGTCGGGCAGCCCGGCGGGTGTCTACCGACGGCTGGCGGATTTTTATACCGCACGTGCCATGCAGGCGGCGACCATGAAGTCGCGCATGATGATGCCCGCCGGCGTTTTTTTGCTGGCGTTGGCGATTCAACCATTGCCGGGGTTGATCGGCGGTTCGGTTGGCGTGTTTGGTTATTTTTTTCAGATCGTGCGGCCGATGATCGTTATTGCGGTGATTGTATTTGGCGTGCGATGGTGGCTGGCGCGTCCCGCCCATGCGTCAAAAGAATCAAACGCCAGCTCGCCGCTATTGTCATTGCCGATCGTTGGAAAACTCATCATCCGGCAAAATGTGCGCGACTTTTTGGAAAGCCTGGCGCTGATGCTCGAGGCTGGTATTTCAATGCTCGATGCGCTGCCATTGGCGCTAGATACGATTGAGGAGCCGTCGATCAAACGTGAGTTTGCGCGTATTGCCCCGCGTGTCGCCGCTGGAACAATGTTGTCGCAAGCGCTCGCCGATTCGGCGTTTTTGGGTGACGCCGCCAGCCGCGAACGCGCCGTTGCGTTTATCAATACCGGCGAACAGAGTGGTGCGTTGCCGGAAATGCTGCTGCGGCACACGGCGCTGGAAACCCACGCCATCAACAGCTGGTACGAGCAGCTCGCCACCTGGGCGCCGCGAATCCTGTATGGTATGGTGATGTTATGGATGATCATCAGCCTGCTTTCCGGTCCGGGCCTGATGCCGCGGGTGCCGGCCGATTTGTAATTGGAGACATGCTGCATGACGCAACAGATCTTAAACGGCATTAATCTCGCCCTCGACGATGCCGCGGTGACGGTGGTCAAAGAAGAAATTGTCGCCGTGGTTTTTGCCCCGGCTGATGGTGAACTCATCAGCCGTGAAGGCCCCAATCGATATCAGAAGGGTGACGCCCTGATTACCGCGAGCAACGGCGACTGCTGGAGCGTTTCACGCAGCCGCTTCGATGCAAAATACCTGCCGGTATTTCCCTGCAATGCCGGCACCAACGGCAAATATCAGGCGCGGCGCATGGTGGTGCTGGCCAAACAAATGCCCGAAGCGTTTTTCATTGCGCGCAGCAACGGTGGCGACGTTTTGCATGGGCTGGCAAATGATTGGCTGATGCAATATGCGCCCGGTGACTTCGGTGTGGTCGAAGACGCCCGATTTCAGCGGGTGTACCGGCGTTGTTGACGATGGCTGGCAGGATACCGTCCGGATGCAAGGAACGCTGTATGAATCCGACCAATCTTGCAAGCGGTATCAATGCCGGCCAATTGAACGATCTATAGAGCGATCAGGAGAGACGATGAATACGCCAAACAGTGCAACCGAATCAGACTATCTGGGCGATTTGCTGCGACCCTCGCGCCGCCAATTCACGAAGTCGTCCTTACTGGCCACCGCGGGCCTGTTGTTGCCGTGGCCGGTATTGGCGGCCGACAACCAGATTCACGATCTGCGCGGTAGCGTCAAGATAAATGGCGTGCTGGCCACCTATAAATCGGTCATCCGTCCGGGTGACACGGTCGTGACCGGCTTGGATGGCTTTATCGTATTCATCGTCGGTGACAGTGCGTTCATGCTGCGCAGTCGCAGCGAATTGAAGATTGATGCGCCGGCGTTGGCAGGTTTGGTGCTGGGCACTTTGCGGTTGTTGACCGGCGCGCTGGGGGCGACTTTTAAACGTGGAACGCCGGTTTCACTGCGCACGGCCAACGCAACCATCGGTATCCGCGGGACCGGCGTTTATATGGAGACACGCGGCAACGGCACTTACTTCTGCACCTGCTGGGGCAAAACCGAACTTGGCGTGGTCGATGCACCCATGCAACGTGAATGGGTTGAGTCCACGCGTCACAATCCACGTTTGATTGGCTACAAACCGGACGCTGCTGGCAATTACGTGCAGCCTGCGCCGTTTGAAACACACACCGATGAAGAAATGGATATTCTGGAGAAATGTGTTTTGCGCCGGGCGCCGTGGATCAAAACGACGAAGTAACCGGGAAGCAACAGCGCGTTCCCAAGTATCGCCGTCCCGGCGCAGAGTCTGCCATGGCATGCTTACGGATGAAGCTGTTTATGGCAATTCATGGCAGACTGTCTCACTGTGAAAACCCTGCAAGTCAACGTCAAACCGAACGCCAGAACAAGTGCGCTGACCCTGCAAGCGGACGGCACGTGGCTGGCTGAAATTAAAGCGCCCCCGGTTGACGGCAAAGCCAATGACGAATTGATCCGGCTGATTGCCGCGCATCTGGGCTGCCGCAGGGTGGATGTGACAATCAAGAGCGGCGCAACCGGACGCATTAAACGTGTGGTGGTTGCGGAATAATGATGGCAACACAAACACCGGATGTATTGGTGATCGGCCTCGGCGCAATGGGTGCCGCCACGGTTTACCAACTTGCAAAGAGCGGCATCAAGGTGGTTGGTATTGATCGATTCACGCCGCCACATATTTATGGTTCGACCCACGGCGAGACACGCATCACACGACAGGCGATTGGCGAGGGCACACAGTTTGTGCCGCTGGCGTTGCGTTCACACGAATTATGGCGCGAGATAGAAGCTGAAACTGGTGCGGACCTGCTCAACCAATGCGGCGGCATCATCATTACGCGTGCAGGCGAACGCGGTCAATGGCACGGGCAGGTGGATTTTCTTGGCACCACCATTCGTGCGGCAGAGGCGTTTGGTATTCCCCACCAACAACTCGACGCAGCACAGATCGCCGCGCGCTTCCCCCAGTTTATTCTGCAAGGTGATGAGAGCGGCTATTTCGAACCGGGCGCGGGCTATTTGAATCCCGAGGCGTGTGTGTCAGCCCAACTATTGTTGGCCGGGCGCCATGGCGCAGATTTACGCTTTGGCGAGACGGTTGTTTCTGTTGCAACCGAGAATGGCAAAACGATTGTCACAACCGATCGCACGCGTTATACGGCTGGCACGACGGTTATTTGTGCCGGTGCCTGGATCCCGCAATTGGTGCCGCCGTTATCAGCCTGTTTGACGGTCAGCCGCCAAGTGTTGGCCTGGTTTGAGCTGGATGACGATGTTCGTTCGGCGTGGCGGCGTTCATCTGCCGACGGTCAGGGTGGTGGCGTGCCGGTGTACATCTGGCAATGGGGGCACAAGGTCGAACAAACGTCCTATGGCTTCCCGCCTGTTGACGGTGCCGGTTCGATCAAAATCGGCATCGAGCAACAACTGATCGCAACCGATCCGGACCATGTGCGGCGCGAGGTTGGCCAAGCCGAGATTGACGCCATTTACGCCGAACATATCGACGGCAAGTTCCGCGGCGTCACGTCAAACTGCATACGCGCGGTCTCCTGCCTCTATACATCAACGCCTAATGCAAATTTTGTGATTGACCGTCTGCCGCATCAACCGGATGCGATCGTGGTGTCGGCTTGTTCAGGCCATGGCTTCAAACATTCCGCGGCCATTGGTGAGGCCGTCGCAAAAATGGTTATTCAACAAAAAACGCCCGACGTTTTGTGTGCGTTTGTTTGGCCGCACGTGACGCCGGCTGCATAATATCGATATTCCATTTTGGCCGGGCCCGATGTGCTGACGTTCGATAATCGTTTTTTGCGAGAACTTCCGGGCGACCCGGAAACCGCCAATGTCACCAGGCAGGTCAAGGGCGCGATGTGGTCTCGTGTCGCGCCGACCGCCGTTGCTCAGCCGCGCTTGATGGCCTATTCCCATGAAATGGGGTCGGCGCTGGGCCTCGATGAGTCAACCATGCATTCGTCCCCCATGGTCAACGCGCTCGGCGGCAATAACATCCTGCCGGGTAGTGAGCCCTACGCAACGGTCTACGGTGGCCATCAATTTGGTCACTGGGCCGGTCAACTCGGTGACGGCCGGGCGATCTATTTGGGCGAAGTCGTCCACGCCGGTAGACGCTGGGAGCTGCAGCTCAAAGGGGCGGGACCAACGCCGTTCTCGCGACGTGCTGACGGCAGGGCAGTATTGAGGTCGTCGATTCGTGAGTTTTTGTGCAGCGAAGCGATGTTTCACCTCGGCATTGCCACCACCCGTGCATTGAGTCTGGTGGCCACCGGTGACGATGTGGTGCGTGATATGTTTTACGACGGCAATGCCGCCGATGAGCCGGGCGCGATTGTCTGCCGGGTTGCGCCTTCGTTGACCCGCTTCGGTCATTTTGAAATGCTCGCGGCGCGCAACGATACCGCGCTGTTGAAACAGCTGGTTGACTTCACCATAACGCGGGATTTTTCAGAATTGGTTTTGCCGGCAGATGACGTTGAAAAGCTCGGCGCGTGGTTTGGTGAAATCGCCGCACGTACGGCGGTGATGGTGGCCGATTGGATGCGGGTCGGGTTTGTGCACGGCGTGATGAATACCGACAATATGTCGATTCTGGGATTGACCATCGATTACGGTCCGTATGGCTGGGTGGATAATTTTGATCCGGGCTGGACGCCGAACACGACCGACGCCGAGGGCAAACGTTATTGTTATGGCCGTCAGCCGGAAATCGCCCGCTGGAATCTGGAACGTCTTGCCAGCGCGCTGGTGACGTTAGCGCCGGAACAAACCGCCGCCAGCGTGACATTGACCGCGCTGCTCAATGACGGCATGTCGCGGTTTGATGATGTTTATGAGGAGAAAACCCGTCACAATTTTGCCGGTAAATTCGGCTTTGTCGAATGGCGCGAGGATGACGCCATGCTGGCCAACGAACTTTTCCAACTGATGCGCGACGCCGAAGTTGACATGACGATTTTTTTTCGACAACTGGCGAAGCTGACCAATGATGCCGCCGGTAATCTCGGCTTGATTGGTGAAGCGTTTTATCGTGATGACTTGCGCAACCAGTTTCAGCCGCTGTTCGATGCGTGGCTGCAGCGCTATGTGACACGGACGGCGCTGGATGGTTTGTCGCAAGGCGAGCGCGCCACGCGCATGAACCGTGTCAATCCGCGTTATGTGTTGCGCAATTATTTGGCGCAACAGGCGATCGACGCCGCCACGGCAGGCGACACCACCGTACTCAACACATTGTTGGATGTGATGCGCCATCCCTACGACGAACAGCCGGGGCGGGAAGAATTTGCGGCGAAGCGTCCGGATTGGGCGCGCCACAAAGCGGGCTGTTCGATGTTGTCGTGCAGTTCATAGCCTAATTGAAACACGTCATTTTACGGAGGTTTTCACGGCAAAATGCCTGAAAGTGACCGTGGATGGTCGTGTTTCAAAACGCCACTGCCATGACCAATGTGGCTGGCATCCCGCAACAAACCGCGATGCAACAGCGCTTGGGTGAAGCCGTTTCTGTAAAATTGACGTCTTGTTGCGCAGCCAGAACGATTCGTCATTTGGTCGCCCGCCACACCACCAACCAAGGTCAATCTGTGTACTCGTTTTTCGAAAAGCTGGTTCATCCCTATCCCGACGCGCCCCCGTCGCCGACGCCAAAGACGTTTCTGGCGTTTATGTGGGCGGCATCACAAGGACTGCGGCCCTATTTACTGTTGATGACGTTATGCACCGCCGCAATCGGCGTGTTCGAGGCGTTTTTGTTCAGCATGCTGGGGCAGGTGGTTGATTGGCTGGCCAAAACCGAGCCGGCGGCTTTGTGGACCAGTCAACGTCATCAATTCTTTATTCTGGCCGCTGTCCTGATTGCCAGCCCGCTGGTGGTGGCGTTACAGGCACTGCTGAAACATCAGGCCATGGCGGGCAACTTCCCCATGCTATTGCGCTGGAAATTCCACCGACTGATGCTGTCGCAGAGCTTCAGTTTTTATCAGGACGAATTTGCCGGCCGTGTCGCCACCAAGGTGATGCAAACGGCGCTCGCGGTGCGTGATGTGTGGATGATCATGGCCGACATCATGGTGTTTGTGGCGATTTATTTTGCAACCATGATTTTTATTGTCGGCAATTTTGATCTGTTGGTATTGGGACCGTTCATCGGCTGGCTGGTGTTGTATACGCTGGCGGTGCGTTATTTTGTCCCGCGCCTCGGCAAGGTCGCCCAGCAACAAGCCGATGCGCGTTCAATGATGACCGGGCGTGTCACCGATGCGTACACCAACATCGCCACGGTGAAACTGTTTTCGCATACCAACCGTGAGGCTGGCTATGTGCGGCTGGCGATGCAGGAATTCATGGTCACGGTCTATCGGCAGTGGCGCATGATTACCGCCTTCGAGGTCGTCAACCAGATATTGAGTGTGCTGCTGATCGCCTCAACCGCCGGCGTCACGTTATGGCTGTGGACCAAGGGTCAGGTCGGCGTCGGTGCGGTAGCGGCGGCAACCGCCATGGCGCTGCGCTTGAATGGTATTTCACACTGGGTGCTGTGGGAATTTGCCGCACTGTTTGAACATATCGGCACCGTGCGTGACGGCATGACGATATTGTCGAAACCACACACCGTGACCGACGCGCCCGATGCCCGGCCGTTGCAGGTGTCAAAAGGTGAAATTCGTTTTGACAATGTGACGTTTGCGTATGGTGAAAAAGACGGTAGCAGCGAGATCAAGAATGTCATTGAGAAATTTAATCTGACCATCCGCCCCGGCGAAAAGATCGGGCTGGTTGGTCGCTCGGGTGCAGGCAAATCAACCATCGTGAATTTGTTGCTGCGTTTCTATGACATTCGCGACGGCCGCATTTTGATCGACGGTCAGGATATTGCCGGTGTGACGCAGGACAGTTTGCGCACCCACGTTGGTATGGTGACACAGGACACCTCGTTATTGCATCGCTCGGTGCGCGAAAACATTGTTTACGGGCGCCCGGATGCCGGTGACGACGATATGATTGCCGCGGCCAAACGTGCCGAGGCGCATGAATTCATTCTGCAACTCACCGACCCGGCCGGCCGGCGTGGATATGACGCCCATGTCGGTGAGCGTGGTGTGAAACTTTCTGGTGGTCAGCGCCAGCGCATCGCGATTGCGCGCGTCAAACTCAAGGACGCGCCGATTTTATTGCTCGATGAGGCCACCAGCGCGCTGGACTCGGAGGTCGAAGCCGCCATCTAGGCCAGCCTCTACAAACTGATGGAGGGTAAAACGGTGGTGGCGATTGCCCATCGTCTCTCGTCCATCGCCGCGATGGATCGTTTGATCGTGCTCGATCAGGGGCGGGTGGTTGAGGAGGGGGATCACCAAAGTCTGCTCAAGCGTGATGGTCTGTATGCGCGGTTGTGGGCGCACCAGAGCGGCGGATTTCTTGGGGATGCGCTCGATGAGGTCGAGACGCGGGAACTTGGCAAACTGGTGTCGGCATCGTGATGCCGGCATTCAGCCATACGAATGTTGGTAAAACATGGCGCCGCTGAGGCCGGGCTTCTCGATTGTTGCAGCGGCGGCAACGTTGGCGGCGCTGCTGCTGCCGGTGACGGCGGCGCACGCGGCAGAACCTGTGGCGGTCGCGCCAATGCCAACGGTAATCCTGGTGCGGCATGCCGAAAAAGTCGATGACAAGACCGCTGATCCCCATTTGTCAGCGGCAGGGATTGTTCGTGCGGAAGCATTGGCGGCAGCGTTAAAGGACGCCGGTATTACCAATATCATCACCACATCGTTGCAGCGTACCATCCTCACCGCAAAACCCATTGCCGCATTGCGTCGGATTGCGCCACAGGTGATGACGATCGAACGCGGCGGGATCAAGCAGCATATCGACGCGGTTGTTGCCGCCGTTCGTGCGCCAACCGTCACAAAAAATACGGTTGTGCTGGTGGTCGGACACAGCAATACCGTGCCGCTGATTGTCGCCGCGCTGGGCGGTCCGACAATTCCGCAAATGTGCGAGTCCGACCATTCAAGTATGTTTGTATTGTTGCCGGATGCGACTGGCGGTGTGCGGCTGATTCGGTCAGAATACGGCCAAGCCGACGGGGCCGAAAATGCAACGAGCGCGGCCGATTGCAAATGAGGTTGCCAGCCCGACGTCGGGCCGTCCCAAGCTGATCTTCAAATTTTATTTCGAAGGATTGCCGATGAATACACGATCTTTTCTGTTCGGCTGTTTGCTCATCGCGGTATTTTTTTTGGTACCGAGCCGGGTGACCGCACATGATGACGCTTCGACCAAAGAAGCGGTTGCGGCCGCAGAAGCATTTTTGATTCTGGTCGACAACGGCAAATACGAAGAGACATGGGAGTCGTCTGCCGAGGCCTTTCGCAAAGCGGTTAGCAAAGACCAGTGGAAAGCCGCCGCCGGACAGTTGCGTGGCGGCGTCGGATCAATGTCGTCGCGCAAGCTGATGAGTGGTGCCGACGCGCCCAAAGCGGGCAAAAATGCGCAGGGTGAATTTGTCGTGGTGAAGTTTGAATCGGCGTTCAGCAAACTGCCAAATGCCATTGAGACAGTCTCGCCGATGCGCGACAAGGACGGACAGTATCGGGTGTCGGGATACTTTGTCAGGCCGGGCGTCAGCGAAGCCGACAAGGCCGCTGCCGCATTGCCACCCAAGGCCGGATTTAGTGATGACGAGATCAAGACGATCCTGCGTGAGCGAATTGATAGCGCAAAACGCGGGGTCGGCATCGTTGTTGGCTTGATCGATGAAAAAGGCACACGCATCGTCAGCTACGGCAAGCCAAGTGTCACCAGCGAAAAACTACTCGACGGCGATTCCGTTTTTGAAATTGGTTCGATCACAAAATCATTCACCGCTATTTTGTTGGCGGACATGGCGGCGCGCGGTGAGGTTGCGCTGGACGACCCGATTTCGAAATACCTGCCGGCGTCGGTCAAGACGCCGGTGTTAAACGGCAAAGAAATCACGCTCGAGCAGTTGTCGCGCCATACCTCTGGTCTGCCGCGTGTGCCGCCGAATATGCAGCCGAAGGATCCCGCCAACCCGTATGCTGATTACACAGTCGCCCAACTTTATGCATTTTTGAATGAATACAAAACCACCCGCCCGTTTGGTGTCAATACCGAATACTCGAATCTGGGGGCGGGCCTGTTGGGGCACATTTTGGCGCTGCGAGCCGGGACTGATTACGAAACACTGGTGCGGACCCGCATTCTTGCCCCGATAAAAATGGACAGCACCGCCATCACGTTGACACCAGCCATGCGTGAAAGGATGACCACCGGTCACTACCAGCGCGTCGCGGTGTCGTATTGGGATTTGCCGGCGCTGGCCGGGGCGGGCGCACTGCGCTCAAGCACCAACGACATGCTCAAATATCTTGCCGCCAATATGGGTTTCAAGGGCGCCACTGCCACAGCCGACACCGCTTCGTTGCTGGCGGCAATGCAGCGCACCCACCGCAATACGACGGACACGCCGGATGTTGGATTTGGTCTGGGCTGGTCGATGAACAAAAGTTTTGACCAAAAAATTGTCGCGCACGGTGGTGGTACCGGTGGCTATCTGACTTTTGTCGCGTTTGAACCGCAACGCAAACGCGGGGTGGTGGTGTTGTCAAATTCGAATACCGATGTATCCGATATCGCCATGCATTTGCTCGACAGCCGCCGGCCGTTGACCAAACTGGCGGTGGCAAAAACATTTCAGAAAATCAGTGTTGATCCCAAGTCATTTGATGCGTTTGTCGGCACCTACGAAATTGCACCAGGCAATACACTGGCCGTGAGCCGTGAAGGTGATCGTCTTTTTTCGAACGTGCCGGGAATCGGCAAGATTGAATTGTTAGCGTATGAACCGATGTCATTTTTTGGCAGCGGATTTGATGCGCAGGTGACCTTTGTCGCCGAAGCAGGAAAAGTGGTGCGATTGATGCTGCATCAAGACGGCGCGTCGATACCGGTCAAACGGATCAAATAGTAACAATGCGAGCTCCAGTTTAGCGGCGCGATCATATGGGTGTTCGACGACGATTCCCGTTGCGGATGTGTGTGATTGCCTCGATTGGTGTGATCGTATTAGGTGGCTGCGCGACCAAACCGGAAATTCAAGGCCATCGCGGCGCGCGCGGGTTGTTGCCGGAAAATTCGATGCCGGCGTTTATGCGGGCGCTTGATATCGGGGTTGATGTGTTGGAGCTCGATACCGGTGTGACCCGCGACGGCGTGGTGGTGGTCTCGCATGATCCTTGTTTGAACGCCGATTTTGTGCGGAATGCCAATGGTGCGTGGCTGGTGGCATCAACCAAAGGCGGCAAGTTTGGCCCTTGTATTGTGGATATGACGTTTGCCGAACTTCAGCAATTCGATGTCGGCCGGATTGCGGCGGGAAGCGACTATGCGCGACGCTTCCCCGCGCAACAAGCCGTTGACGGCACACGCATACCAACGTTGGCGGATTTGTTTAATGCGGTCAGGCGTCGTGGTGACAACCGGGTGCGATTTAATATCGAGACCAAAATTTCGCCGCTACGCCCCGCTGAATCCGTGACCCCGGAAGTGTTTGTCGAGGGAATTCTGGGTGTTATCCGTGCCAATGGGATGGAAAATCGCGTGACCATCCAGAGTTTTGATTGGCGCACATTAAAAATTGCACAACGTCTGGCACCGACAATTCCAACGGTGTATTTATCCGCCCAGCAAAAGTGGCAGGACAATATTGGTGCGGGCGATACAGGCGGCTCGGCATGGACCGCCGGCGTGAAGGCGCGCGACTTTGGTGGCTCCGTACCGCGTATGGTGCATTCTGCCGGCGGTGCAATCTGGTCGCCGTATTTTGGTGATCTCACCCCCGCAAAACTCGCCGAAGCACACTCGCTCGGGCTCAAGGTCGTCGTGTGGACGGTGAATGAACCAAAAGATATTGCCCGCATGTTGCAATGGAAGGTCGACGGCATCATCAGCGACTATCCCGACCGGGTGAAGGCGGCAACACAAAAACGATGATGAATGTGCGAATCTTCAAAACGGCAGCACTTTTCCGCCGGTGGTTGGAGAAAAACCACGCGAGCACGTCCCAGCTCTACATCGGACACTATAAAAAAGCCTCCGGCAAGGTTGCCATGACCTATCCTGAGGCGGTAGATGAGGCGCTATGTTTTGGTTGGATCGACGGTGTTATCAAGAAAATTGACGACGAGGTCTATGCCCACCGCTGGACGCCACGCAAGCCCGGGTCTATCTGGAGTCTGGTCAATATCGGCCATGTCGGGCGCCTGCGAGCTGCTGGTCGGATGGCGCCAGCGGGTATCGCTGCATTTGAGGCGCGCACGGCAGCCAAAAGCGGGGTGTATTCGTTTGAACAATCCGAGCCGCCGGTTTTTCCCGCAGCCCAGCTCAAACAATTCAAGGCCAATAAACCGGCGTGGGCATTTTGGCAGGCGCAACCACCTGGCTATCAACGCGTGTGCACTTTTTTGGTGACGAGCGCCAAACGCGAAGAAACGCGCCAACGCCGCCTGGCGGCGTTGATTGCTGATTGCGAAAAAGGGTTGCGGTTGGGTGCGGCGGTGGGGAAAAAACGAACAGCGTGACTGATGATGCAGCAGCACCGACGCCACAGCAAACTTCCGGCATCGGCTGCGGCCGGTCGGTTCCCAATGAACGGCAACCGATCGACTTGGTGTTACCAGTGAACACCCTGCGTAATCTGCGCAAATGCCATGGCTTCCGGCGTCATTTCGACTTCCCTGGCGACTTCGCCTTTTTTGCCCTGTGCGGCGGTTGAGTCCGGGAACATCTTGAACGCGGCGTTCAAAATAATCTGCGTCAGTTTTGGCGAGACGGCGTGTAATACCGCGCCGGCGATGCCGAGTCGTGTTGCGATACGGACAGGCTTGTAGACAATCGCTTCGACCACCAGATCGGCCGCCTGTTCGGGTGACAGTGTCGGCACCGAATTGTACATTTTTGTCGGCGCAATCATCGGTGTACGCACCAGCGGCATGTTGATGGTGGTGAAGCTGATATTGTTATCAACAAATTCCGACGCTGCGCAGCCGGCAAACGCATCGAGCGCGGCTTTGGACGCGACGTAAGCGGAAAAACGCGGCGCCTTTGTCAAAACACCAATCGAGGAAATGTTGATGATGTGACCCTTGTTTTGCGCCATCATCGCCGGCAGGAAACCCATGATCAATCGCAGCGAACCAAAATAATTAAGCGACATGGTGCGTTCAAAATCATGGAAGCGGTCGAATGAGTTGGCGATGCCGCGGCGAATCGAGCGCCCTGCGTTGTTG
>JANOEV010000162.1:0-2846 GCA_031413695.1 Burkholderiales bacterium | reverse complement strand
GGCGTGCCTTGCAGGGTACCCGTGGCGTGGCCGGGATTGATGGCCATAAACATGCCGCTGAACACCTCGCCTTCGGCCACATTGACGCCCTTGACGGTGATGCGGTACATCGACGGCTTCATTTCAAGGTTGTCGCGAATGTGAACCTGGGGTGGCAAAAAGCCCACGTCTTGCGCAAATTTTTTGCGGATTGCCTTGATGCGTTTAAGCAGTTCGCCATCCTGACCTTTGTCGACCAGTGCGATGAGCCGGTAGCCGACCTCCATACCGAGCGGGTCAACCGGCTGCAAATCTTCCCAGGTGGCTTCATTGCCGGTGGCGGCGGTGACAGATTCAACATTCTCCGGCGTCAATACCGGCGGACGGTTGTCGAGCCACCAGGCGACATAGCCGCACAGTGCGGCAATGCTCAGAAAGATCATATGTGGCATGCCGGGAATCACACCCAGCAACGTCATCACGCCGGCGGTGAGTGCAAGCGCGCGCGGTATCGAAAACATTTGACGGATCATCTGTCCGCCGACATCTTCACCCTCCTCGCCGCCCACCCGCGAGACCAACAAGCCGGCCGCGATGGAAATGACGAGCGCCGGTATCTGCGCGACCAGGCCGTCACCAATAGCCAGCAAAACGTAATAATTTGTCGCGGTTGCAAGTGACAGGTTATGGGTTGAAACGCCGATAATGAGTCCGCCAACAATCGTGATGAACAGAATAATGATGCCGGCGATCGCGTCGCCGCGGACAAATTTTGAGGCGCCGTCCATCGAGCCGTAAAAGTCGGCTTCCTGCGAAACTTCGGTGCGGCGACGGCGCGCCTCTGCCTGATCGATCATGCCGGCGTTCAGATCAGCATCGATCGCCATTTGTTTGCCCGGCAATGCGTCGAGCGCAAAGCGGGCAGACACCTCGGCAATGCGGCCGGCGCCCTTGGTCACCACCATGAAGTTAATCACCATCAAAATGATAAATACGATCAGGCCGACGGCAAAATTTCCGCCAATCAGCACATGGCCAAATGCTTCAATGACCTTGCCGGCGGCGTCAGGCCCGGTATGGCCGTTCAGCAAAACCACGCGGGTTGAGGCAACGTTTAGCGACAAGCGCATCAACGTCGTCAACAACAGGACCGTCGGGAAAACCGCAAAATCAAGTGGCTTTTTTGAATAGGCCGCGACCATCAAGACAATTAACGACAGCGCAATATTGAAGGTGAACAACAGGTCCAGCATCAATGGCGGCAACGGCAACATCATCATCGCCAGAATTGCCAGCACAAATACCGGAATGGCCAGCGACTTCAGCGGAATGCCCGCCATGCCGTTGCGGGCAAACGAATCAAGAATATTTTTTTGAATACCGGCAATCACAGGCTTACCCCGCTCGGATCCATACCGGCAGGAACCCCTATTTCGTCAGGCGCATCTGGCATGGCCATCTGCCCTTGTTCATACCGGCGCAGCTGGAATACGTAAGCCAAAACCTGTGCTACCGCCTGATAGAGCGCGACCGGCACCTCTTGGTCAATGTCGGCGTGCCGATAAAGTGCACGCGCCAGCGGTGGTGCTTCCAGAATCGGCACACGATGTTCAGCGCCGATTTCACGAATACGTTGCGCAATCAGATCCATGCCCTTGGCGACCACCCGCGGCGCACCGAGTCCGTTTTCGTCATATTGCAGGGCAATTGCGTAATGCGTCGGATTGGTGACAATGACATCTGCCTTCGGCACCTGTTGCATCATCCGTCGTTGCGCGGCTTGACGTTGCTGCTGGCGGATTTTGGCCTTGATATGCGGGTCGCCGTCACTTTCCTTGGCTTCAACCCTGGCTTCAACCAGGGTCATCTTTAATTGGGTGTGGTGGCGCCAGACCTGCAACGGCACGTCGCCCAGCGCCACAAACGCCAGCACACCAACCAGGACAGACATGGCAAACATCATCAGGCCGCCCAGTTCGGACACCCCCTGATTGGCGGGCATGCTCGCCAACGCCGCAGCCGGTTCGCGACCGGACCAAACCAGCCAGGCCGACACCCCGACGAGTGCAAACACGACCAACAGCAATTTGCCCATCTCGGCCATTCCCTGCTTCGAAAACATGCGGCCAATGCCGCTCATGGGGTCGACCCGACTCCACTTGGGCATGATCGGATTCCATGTGAAATTCCAGCCGCCCAGCGCAAGTGATGCCGCCGCGCCGGCGCACATCAGCAGCGCGACCATCGGTCCGGCGACCAGAAAGGCCTGCTTCGTCATGGCGGCGAGACGCTCACCCATACCTGCCGGATTGGCAATACTGCGCGCGTCAATGGTCAAACCGTTGCCCATCAGTTCTAGTGCGCCACGCCACATGGTTGGCGCGGCAATCACAAAGTACAAAACGGCGCCACCGAGCAACAAAAACGTTGTCAGCTCGCGCGAGCGCGCCACCTGGCCTTCTTCACGCGCTTTTTTCAGGCGCTGTTCGGAGGGGGCGAGTTGTTTGTCTTCCTGATTGCTGTCTTCGGCGGACATCGGGGGACCAAATTAATTGAATGTCCCTCATTATGAAAATGCGCCAGAAATGGAAAGACCCGAAAACGGGGGTTTTCGGGCCTCAATTTAAGTGTTGCCGCAACGGCAAGTCTGGTCGATTCAGCGGGTAGCACGCCAAGCACAAGTAACCGCGCGCCACTTCGGGCATTTTTCAGCGATCGACTGCGCCTGCAAGGAATGCCGTCAATTCGTCGTTTCGCGATCAGAACCCCAGCGAATCCAGTAGGTCGTCAACCTGCGCCTGATTGGTCACAACATCGGTACGACCAGCGGTCGCCACAACAGGGCCATTCAGCCAGGCACCCTCAAC
>JANOEV010000161.1:0-2743 GCA_031413695.1 Burkholderiales bacterium | reverse complement strand
GGTCATATGCAGCGAGCCGGTGATACGCGCACCCTTGAGCGGACGCGTGAGAGCAAACTCCTCGCGAATCGCCATCAGGCCCGGCATCTCGATTTCGGCGATTTTGATTTCCTTGTTACCCCAGTCGGCCAGTTTCAAATCGGCGACGACGTAGTCGTTATTGATGATGTTTTGTGGTTTCAGCATGGCATTCATTTGGTTCCCGTTCAGTATCTGGATTAATTAAAGGTGTTATCGGCGCAGACAGCCTGTTCATGACGCGCGGGCAAAAAAAAGCGCCCGCAACTTTTCAGTTGCGAGCGCAGTTCGTGGAATCTTTTCCGAGCCTGGCTCATTCCATAAAAAACAACTCTATGAATGAATCGCAGCGCTCCTCGGAACCAATATTATATAAAAAATTCTATTCGGCCGCCAGTGCCACGCCCGTAACTTTTGCCTCACCCTTGACGCCCGCGGCGGCACGCAGTTTGGCGGCCATATCGGTACGTTCCCAGGTGAATTCCGGCTCCTCACGGCCAAAGTGGCCGTAAGCGGCGGTTTTTTGATAAATCGGCTTTAACAAATCGAGCATCTTCACGATTCCGCGCGGGCGCAGGTCGAAGTGAGCCTCAACCAACTTGGCGATTTCCGCATCAGGAATGATACCGGTGCCTTCTGTGTAAATGGTGATATTCATCGGCTTTGCCACACCGATGGCATAGGCCACCTGCACCTGACACTGCTTGGCCAATCCGGCGGCAACCACGTTTTTGGCCACGTATCGCGCGGCATAGGCCGCCGAACGATCCACTTTCGACGGGTCCTTGCCGGAAAATGCGCCCCCGCCGTGGGGGCACGCACCACCGTAGGTATCGACGATGATCTTGCGGCCGGTCAGGCCGCAATCACCCTGTGGCCCACCGACGACAAAGCGGCCGGTCGGATTCACGAGATAGCGGGTATTTTGAATCCACGCCTTTGGCAACACCGGCTTGATGATGTTTTCAATGACCGAATCAATCGCCTCTTGTTTCATTTTCAGACCGTCCGACATGTCCGGATCGTGCTGGGTTGAAAGCACCACGGTATCGATCGAGTGGGGTTTGCCGTCAACATATCGCATGGTTACCTGTGACTTTGCGTCAGGTCGCAGCCACGGCATACGGCCGTCGCGGCGCAGTTCTGACTGGCGCTGCACCAGCCGATGCGCGTAATAAATCGGCGCGGGCATCAACACCGGGGTTTCATCACACGCATAACCAAACATCAGCCCTTGATCGCCGGCGCCCTGATCGAGATTGTCATCCTGCGCATTGTCGACACCCTGCGCAATGTCCGGGCTTTGCTTGTCATAACAAACCATCACCGCACAGCCCTTGTAATCAATACCGAATTCGGTATTGTCGTAGCCGATGCGTTTGATCGTGTCGCGGGCGACGTGGATGTAGTCGACATTGGCGCGGGTGGTAATTTCGCCGGCCAGAATCACCAAACCGGTATTGCAAAGTGTTTCTGCCGCGACCCGTGAATGCGGATCCTGGGCGAGAATGGCGTCCAGAATGGCATCCGAAATCTGATCGGCCACTTTGTCCGGATGGCCTTCAGATACAGATTCGGACGTAAAAAGAAAATCGTTCATGCGTGGGTATCCCCTCAGTCTTGGTTGCTCGTTTGCTTGGCGCTTGTCGGCCAGCACTATGCTGCTTGATAATATAAACGTGCAATTTTAGCAAAATCGCACGCTTACTCCAACTCATTCACTGATCGCCCGACCCCCACGTCCCAAGCACCATGCAATAGACCCCCATGCCAACCACCGCATCACAGACCGCCAAATGAGGTGGTTATTCAACCTTACTGGCAGATTGCCCTTGCGGCTTAACCACGCCCTGGGGTCGCTGCTGGGTCGAACGGCCTGGCTGCTGTCGAAACGACATCGGCAGATGACGATTTCCAACGTCAGCCAATACGCAAAATGTGAGGGGCTTGATGCGCGATCCAAAACGATGTTGCTGCAACACGCAATCACCGAGCAAGGCAAAGGCGTCACCGAATTGGCGATGGCATGGACGGCGTCGATTGCGCGCTTGAACCGGCTGTTTGTCCCCAGTATCGGCTGGCACCATGTCGAGGACGCCAAAACGGCCGGGCGGCCGATCATTTTTGTCTCACCGCATCTTGGTTGTTTTGACATTGCCGGGCGCTACCTCGCCAGCCGCCTGCCGATTACCGCCCTGTACCGCCCACCCAAGCAGCCATGGCTGGAGCCGATCATGGAGGCCGGGCGGGCGCGCGGTGGCGCGACCACCGCGCCGGCCAACGCCGGCGGTGTTCGCACACTGCTCAAGACGCTGAAATCAAAGGGCAACATCATGATCCTGCCCGATCAAGTGCCGGCAGCGGAAAGCGGTGGCGAAGGGGTGTGGGCGGATTTTTTTGGCCGCCCTGCTTACACGATGACGTTATTGCCGCGTCTGGCCGAGGCCAGCGGCGCAACGGTATTGTTTTTTTTCGCCGAGCGTTTGCCAAAGGGTGCGGGATATCGTGTGCATTTGCTGCCGCTGGCAGAAAAATACGCGATCGACAAATCAACGGCCGCACGCCAAACGAACGCAATGGTTGAGCAATTGGTCAACATGGCACCGGCCCAATATCTGTGGGGATACAATCGTTACAAACAACCGGCGGGCGCACCACCCCCACCCGCCTCAGCCCACCCCCAGCCCGACAAAAACGACAGAATATAATAGAAGCCATTTGCCCT
>JANOEV010000160.1:0-19748 GCA_031413695.1 Burkholderiales bacterium | reverse complement strand
TGCGTGAGGCCATGTATCGTGCATATGTCACACGCGCTTCCGATCTTGGCGCCAATCCCAAGTGGGATAACACGGACATCATCAAACGTCTGCTGACCCTGCGCGCAGAAGCCGCCCAACTGCTGGGGTACAACAACTACGCCGAAATTTCACTCGTGGCAAAAATGGCGGAAAGCCCCGCCGAGGTCATCGCGTTTCTGAACGAAATGGCAACCAAGTCGAAACCATTTGCCGAAAGCGATTGGCGGGAGTTGGTCGCGTTTGCCGCAGCCGAACTCAACATGGCCGACGTCAAGGCATGGGACGTTGCCTACGTTTCCGAGAAACTTCGTGAAATGCGATATGCGTTTTCCGACAATGACGTGAAGCAGTATTTTCCGGAGGCGAAGGTGATTGCCGGATTGTTTCGTGTGGTTGAGGCGATTTACGGTGTGCGGTTTGTCAAGTCGTCCGCAGAATCATGGCATAAGGACGTTTCGTTTTTTGATGTTCTTGATGCCGCCGGGCAGGTGATCGGCCAGTTCTATTTTGATCTTTACGCGCGCGACAACAAACGTGGTGGCGCGTGGATGGACGACGCAATCAACCGCCGCAAAATTAACGGTCGCGTACAACACCCGGTTGCCTTCATGACATGCAATTTTCCCGCACCGGTTGCGCGCGATGGCCAGCCGCGCCCCGCGCTGTTTACGCATGACGATGTCATCACGCTGTTTCATGAATTTGGACACGGTCTGCACCAGTTGCTGACCGAAGTCGATGAGCTTGGTGTTTCCGGCATCAACGGCGTCGAATGGGATGCGGTCGAACTGCCTTCACAATTTATGGAGAATTTCTGCTGGGAGTGGGACGTGTTGCAACATATGACATCCCATGTTGATACCGGTGCGCCACTGCCAAGATCTCTGTTCGACAAAATGATCGCCGCCAAAAATTTCCAGAGTGGCATGGGGTTTGTCCGGCAGCTGGAGTTTGCCCTACTCGATATGCACGCCCATACCGACTTTGACGTTGCACACGACAATACTCTCGATCTGGCGGCCAAGGTGCGTACCGCTGTCGCGGTAATTGAATATCCGCACTTTAACCGCATGCCACATTCATTTGGTCATATTTTCGGCGGCGGTTATGCAGCCGGCTATTACAGTTATAAATGGGCGGAAGTGCTATCAGCCGATGCCTATGCCGCATTCGAAGAAACCGGTGTGTTGAACCGTGACACCGGCGCACGTTTTCGGCGCGAAGTGCTGTCGCGCGGCGGCAGTCGCGGCGCCATGGAATCCTTCATTGCATTTCGCGGTCGCAAGCCGGAAATCGAACACTTGTTGCGCCACAACGGCATGAAGTTGGCCGCCTAGTGATCTCGATACGATCGCGTTCATGAAAATCGCCACGTGGAATGTGAATTCACTCAACGTGCGGCTGCCACATGTGTTGGCGTGGCTGAAGACTTCACCGGTCGACGTATTGTGTTTGCAGGAACTCAAACTTGAAGACGCAAAGTTTCCGCTGGAGGCGATTGAGGATGCGGGTTATTTTGCGGCGTTTAACGGGCAAAAAACCTACAACGGCGTGGCGATACTGTCCCGCGCCAAGCCGGAAGATGTTGTTAAAGATATGGCCGGCTTTGATGACCCGCAGAAACGCGTGATTGCCGCCACCATCAACGGTGTGCGTATTGTGAACGTCTACATCGTCAACGGGCAAACAGTTGACTCTGACAAATATCAATACAAATTGGCGTGGCTGACCGCACTTAATCAATACGTGAAGAACGCCATCACAACGTATGGCGACGTCGCGTTATTGGGTGACTACAATATCGCCCCGGAAGATCGTGATGTGCACGACCCGGCGGCCTGGGCGGGACAGGTACTATGCACCGATGCCGAGCGCGAACATTTTCGCGGGTTGATTGATTTGGGGTTGGCAGACGGCTTTCGTTTGTTTGATCAACCGGACAAGAGCTTCACCTGGTGGGATTACCGCATGAACGGCTTCAAACGCAATCTTGGCATGCGCATTGATCACATTCTGCTCACCAAGGGCCTCGCCGCGTCAACAACAAGTGCGGTGATTGATGTGGCGCCACGCAAACTGGAGCGGCCATCGGATCACACGCCGGTCATTGTTGATCTTAAGAGCTGATCGGCTGAACACATACCAATCTGCTCGGCATCGCGTAGCCAGATCCCTTGTGCGCCACCAGTTACGGGCAATTTTTTCTCACCGCTGTGAGTAAGATGGCCTGCTGTTTCGATGTGTTGACAGCAAGGCGGGTAAATGTCGCACCGTCTAGTTTGACGTCCGCAAAAATACCGGCAGCGTCGTCGTGAAAGTGCAGATATGCACCGGACTTTCGGTAAAAGATTCCCGGCTTCTTTTCAATCAGCCCCGGTATTTGGCGAATCTGATTCAGTACAACTTCAAGTGCCCTGAGAGTTTCGGCACCCGCGTGCTTCATTCGTTTAGGCGAGCGCCAACATCAGCTCAATATTCTGCAACGCCGCGCGGCCTGCGCCCTTGCCAAGATTGTCGAGCCGCGCCATCAAGATGGCCTGTTCGGCCACGTGATTGTCAAACACAAACAGCTCAAGCAGATTGGTGTCGTTTAATGCTTCCGGGCTGATCTCGGCGGGCGGTTCAGCCGTATAGGGTTTGACGTCAATGGTTGTGCAACCGGCGTAATGTGCGGCGAGTATCTCGCGCAGTGCCGGCCCGGTTGTTTTTTTCGGCAGCGCCCACAAATTCAGCGGGACTTCCACCAGCATGCCCTGACGAAAATTGCCGACCGATGGTGTGAACAACGGCGCGCGTGACAAACCGGTGTATTTTTGCATTTCCGGCAAGTGTTTATGCGCAAGTTTCAGGCCGTAGGCGATGAAATTTGTTTTGTTGGCCGGCGCTTCGAAGGCTTCAATCATTTGCCGGCCACCACCAGAATAACCGGAGACACCCCAGGTGGTGATTGGAAAATTGGCCAGGATGATACCTGCGTCGACCAACGGACGCACCAACGCAATGAAGCAGGTGGACCAGCAGCCCGGGTTGGCGACGCGGCGTGACTGGCGGATGTATTGTGCCTGTTGCCGGTCCAACTCCGGAAATCCAAACGTCCAATCGGGCAAAACACGGTGTGCGGTAGATGCATCAACAATACGCGTGTGGTTGTTGTCAATCATCGCCACTGATTCGCGCGCCGCGTCGTCCGGCAGACACAACACCGCGAGATCAACCGCATTAAGCAGCCGCTTGCGTTCGGTAAGGTCTTTACGTTTTTCCGGCGCGATGCTGACGACGTCGATTCCGCCGCGCGCGAGCAGCAACTCACGGATCAGCAGACCGGTGGTGCCGTGTTCACCGTCGATAAAAATTGTGGGATTGGTCACGATAAATTTATATGTGGGAAAAATCCACCCTGCGCGCGGTGACTGGCTATAACGGGCGTCGTCCCGGGGACGATTTGGAAAACCGGGACGACGTGTTCATAAATGTAGCGCTTAAACCGCCGCTAACATCGTCTCGGCGTTCGATACTTCAAATTTTCCCGGTCCTTCGACATTGACGACTTTGACGACGCCATTGTCGACAATCATCGCGCAGCGCTGCATGCGCATACCGAAATTTTTTGCGGAGAGATCAAGCTCCAGGCCGAGTGCTTTTGTCCATGTCGCCGAGCCGTCACCAAACATGCGGACTTTGCCTTCAGCGTGCTGGTCTTTTGCCCATGCGCCCATCACAAACGGATCATTCACCGAAACGCACCAAATTTCATCAACGCCCTTGGCCTTAAAGTCGGCGAAATGTTTGATATAGCCCGGCACGTGTTGCGCCGAGCAGGTGGGCGTGAACGCACCAGGCAGGCCAAAAATGACGATCTTCTTACCCTTGACCAGGTTTTCGACCTGAAAGCTATTCGGTCCCAATGCGCAGCCTTCGGTTTCAACTGCAATGAACTCGCTCAATGTGCCGTTTGGGATGGTATCGCCCACTTTGATCATGATTTTTCTCCGGTATGGTTGATGGGTATTACGTTGAATAGGTAAACGAGTCGGCGAAAAATTCGTCTTCCGGCAGACCGCGTTCAATAAAAGCTTTTTGGCCGACATCTATCATGACAGGTGCCCCGCATGCATAGACTTGATAACCTGCGAGCGATTCAAAATCGTCAATCACCGCCTGATGGACAAAGCCGGTACGACCTGACCAATTATCCTCCGCTTTCGGGTCGGACAAAACCGGGATAAACGTAAAGTTCGGATGTTCCTTTGCCCATTGCGCCGGCAGTTCGGCCATGTACAAATCGGCGCGTGTGCGGCAGCCCCAATAGAGCACCATTTCGCGATCGATATGTTTAAAAAAGGCGTGTTCGAGAATGGCCTTGATCGGCGCAAAGCCGGTTCCGCCCGCGACAAAAATAATCGGCTTGTCGGATTCTTCGCGCAAAAAAAACGATCCCAGTGGCCCTTCAAATCGCAGGATTGCCCGGTCACGCATCTCATTAAAGACAAAACTGGTGAACTGCCCGTCAGGAATATGGCGGATATGCAATTCGACATATTGGTCACGATGTGGCGCATTCGCCATTGAAAAGCTGCGGCGTTTGCCGTCCTTTAACAGGATATCGATGTATTGCCCGGCCATATATTGCAACCGCTCCTGTGCCGGCAGCTTGAGCGAAAGCACAGCAACATCTGGCGCCGGTCTTTCAATTTTTTCGACACGGCATGGCAATGTGCGAATTTGGATATCGCCGGTACCGCCGATTTCACGCACCTCGAGGGTGAGATCCGAGCACGCCTTGCCGACACAAAACAACGCTTTTCCAGCGGCCTTTTCTTCCGGGCGAAGGGTGCGTTCCTGATATTGGCCGTAATCAAAATCGCCCGACAACAATGTTCCCTTGCACGACCCGCATGCACCGTTGCGACAGCCATAGGGCAGGCCGATACCCTGGCGCAGGGCGGCTTCGAGGATGGTTTCGTCCGACGTAACGCGGAAGGTATTGCCGGAGGGCTTGAGGGTAACGGTAAATTCGGTGCTCATAATCCAGATCGAGGGGTGGTAATCAATGCGCCGCCGCTGGCAGGCCGCACAAAACGTCAACTATACTTTGCCCGCATGGCGATGGCGAATTCAGAAACGAACGTGTTGATAGTCGGTTTTGGCGATATCGGCGGGCGGGTGGCAAACTTGCTGTCGCCGGCATTTTCCGTGTCCGCCCTGATCCGCAACCCCGAACGGGCGGATATTGCCCGCGCTTGCGGCGCGACGCCGGTGTTCGGTGACCTTTCCGATCCGCGCTCTCTGTCGTTGTTATGCGGGGATGGCCGCGCGCGCGCAACCATTTTTCATTTTGCGCCGCCACCGTCGTTCGGTACCGAAGATCTGCATTCGCGCAATCTATTGTGTTCGTTGGATGAACTGCCTGGCGCGCAACTGCCACGCCGCCTGATCTATATCAGCACCACAGGCGTTTATGGTGATTGTGGCGGTGTCGTCATTGACGAAACCCGCCCGGTTAGTCCGCAATCAGATCGCGCCAAACGCCGGGTGGATGGCGAGACTGTGTTGTCGTCGTGGGCGCAAGCGCACCAAATACCCCTGGTTATTTTGCGTGCGCCCGGCATTTATGCGTTTGACCGGCTGCCGCTTGCGCGGCTGCGTGCGGGCACGCCGGCAATCAGGGCGGACGAGGACGGTTATACCAATCACATTCACGCCGACGATCTTGCTGCGGCGTGTGTTGCATCAATGGCGCTTGAACACGGCGCCATCTTGAACATTGTTGACGACAGCAATTTAAGAATGGGCGACTATTTTGATCAGATTGCCACGCACTTTGGCTTGCCGCGTCCGCCGCGAATCTCGCGCCATGAGGCGGAATCAACGATTTCACCAGCAATGCTGTCATTCATGCGTGAATCAAGGCGCATTCGAAACGCGCGGATGAAGGAGGTACTCAAATTCCGGCTTCGCTACCCGACAGTCGCGGACTTTCTCGCCACGCTGGGCCCGCAATAGGGCTACCGTTCGCGCCGAAACTCGCCTTCGATGACACCATCCGGATTCACCGGCGGTCCGGTATGACGGCTCGACCGGACGCCGTTTGCCGCGCGGGCGACAGCAGGCTCACGAATCGGGATGAGCAAAATAGTCAACGCCAACACATCCGATAACACACCTGGAAAAACCAACAGCAGCCCCGCGATCACCGTTCGGAAACTGTCGATCAGCGCGGCAAGTGAAAATTGCCCGTGCGCCAACGCCTGACCGAGGCGGGAAATCAGCGAAAAACGCGCCTGCTTGATCAAGACAATGCCTGCGATTGCTGCAAAAATGACCCACGCCAGCACCCAGCCGGCGTGCCCTTGCTCACCGGCGGCGAGCTTGTACAACACGGCACCCTCGGCAAGCGGGAACCCGACTAAAATGGTGAGAATAATAAAGCGCATGATGGATCCTATTGTGACGCGTCAACAATTGCACGACAAACAATAAATGTGTGCCATGGTGGTATTTGCAACAGCGATGGGCCAAATTACACCAGGTTGAAACAGGCGGCGGCGTCCAGCCGAGATCACACGTCGACGCAGCCAGCAGTCACCGATCTTTGTGGCGATGATGCCATTGAGCAGGCGACACGGAACTCCGATCACCCCGCACGGGTCTCTATTGCTTCTAAAATGCCAGATCCCGTTGCTTGTCACCGTTCGTGCGGAATCAATCATCCAGACCCCAAAATGAGGTTGCATAAATTGAAGTATAAATCTTTGAAGTTAGCGCTTGCTCTTGTGCTATCCGTTTTTTTTCAACTGGGTTATGCCGCAGACTCGCCGAAGACGACGGCAACAGCCGCACCCGCAAAGTCCGCCACGCCGGCCGAACTATTGGATCCGATTGACGCGTTTCGGCCAAAACTCCGGGTTCGTGACGCGTTTACTGCTGAATTGACCGTAACCATTGCACCGGGCTTCTACCTATATCGTGACCGGCTACGTGTTGAATTAATCGACCACTTAATCGCCGGCAAATCCAGCAGGCAATCTGCGGGAAAAAATGCCCCAGCAAACATCAAACAGAATCTGGCGCTGTCAATTCCCGCCGGCAAGTCGGTTGATGATCCAACCTTTGGCAAAGTCGAGGTTTTCGAAAATTCGGTAACGCTACTGGTTGATTTGGCCGGCTTTCAGCATGTGACTGGCAAGGCGAATCAACCTAAACAATCCGTAAAGGTCGCGTTTATTTCCCAAGGTTGTGCCGCGGTTGGCGTTTGTTTTCCACCACAGCGTCAGATGTTTATTCAACCACTTGCCGTTTCGGACGGCTGGACGGCGCCAAATGATGCAACCAGTTTGCCGTTTGGCAAATCCGGTCTCGGCACAATGTCGACCCGCAGTGAGGCCGTCAAGCCAAGTGCCGCCAAATGACCGCACCGCGTAAAGCAGCCGACAAATCGGCGCGATTGGGTTAGGCCGTGCCGAAAAAAATTGCGTTATTTGTCGGGGTTGCAACGGCAATATTGGCATTGCTGGCCCTAACCGCGCTGATAGCGGTTGACACGGATGAGCAGCCAACATCGACCGTCACCAACGCGCCCGGCAGCGGGGCGACATCGGCTGTCATTTATTCAGCGAGTCTGCCCGATTTGTCTGGCAAACAACAATCTCTCGGGCAATGGAGCAAAAAGCTGTTGGTAATTAACTTTTGGGCAACCTGGTGCGCGCCCTGTCTTGAAGAAATGCCGATCTTCGTGCGTCTACAAGAGAAATACGGACCAAAGGGATTGCAAATTGTCGGCATTGCCGCTGATTCTGCAGTAAATTCCGGCAAATTCGCTGAAAAATTAGGAGTCAACTACCCGGTTCTTGCTGATGAAAGCGGCGCCATCGCGTTGTCCAAACGACTGGGAAACCGACTCGGATTGTTGCCCTTTACAATTGTGCTTACCCCAAGCGGCGATATTCTGATGACGAAACTGGGCGTGGTAATCGAGTCAGATTTTGAACAGTTGATCAAAAGCAATCTCCCCAAGTAGCAAACTCTGGGCATTTTGTTGCAAATGCGCGCAATTTCGGCAAATTCACAACGAAGCAACATCTGATTGTCCGCCACAAGTACGGATTGCCGTTGATAAACGCTTTATTTTGGTGCGGAACGCGGTTTTCCACCCAAAACTGACACGGCCTATGACCGCCGGGTCATTAACTTCGGCGAAAAATTAGGCAATTTCTCGCATTTTCAGGCAAACTACCGCCATGAAAAGTATTCTTGTCCTTCACGGGCCCAACCTGAATTTGCTTGGAACACGTGAACCAGAAGTCTACGGAACAGATACCTTGGCAGATATTGACAGCCGTCTGGTCAAGATTGCGGCTGGGCTGGGTGTCGCGCTTTCGACTTTCCAAACAAACGCCGAAGGCACGCTGATCGATCGCATCCATGCGGCAAAAGCGGAATCGGTCGGATTTATTGTCATTAACCCGGGGGCTTTTACCCATACCAGCATCGCCCTTCGCGATGCGTTGTTGGCCGTTAACATCCCGTTTATCGAAATTCATCTTTCCAACGTCCATGCGCGTGAGGCGTTTCGCCAACACTCGTATTTGTCGGATAAGGCGGTTGGTGTGATTTGTGGACTGGGATCGGTTGGCTATGAATTCGCCGTTAGCGCGGCGGTCAAGCAGCTTTCACAACAAAAGCCATAAAACCGACTTCATTTAGAAGAATAACAGGCTGATCAATGCGCCTGCAGCATGCGCCGATCGCCGAAAACAACCAGCGCCCCGACTTTCTGGGGTCGTGCGGTTGCCGGAGACAGAAAAATGGACTTACGCAAAATTAAAACCCTGATCGACCTGGTACAAGAATCAGGCATCGCCGAGTTGGAGATTACCGAAGGCGAAGAAAAGGTCCGCATCAGTCGTCATGGCGTGCAAAATTTCACGCAACAGCCGATGATGATGCAGGCACCTGCTGCGCCAGCTGCCGCGGCACCGGCACCAATTGTCGCCGCCGCACCAGCCGTGCCAACCGGGCACACACTCAAGTCGCCGATGGTCGGGACCTTCTACAGATCCCCGTCCCCCGGGTCATCATCATTTGTCGAAATTGGCCAGACCGTATCCAAAGGACAAACGCTTTGCATTATTGAAGCCATGAAGCTGCTAAACGAGATCGAGTCGGATGCTGCAGGCGTGGTGAAGTCGATTCTGGTCGAAAACGGCCAGCCGGTCGAATACGGCCAGCCTCTTTTTATCATCGAATAACCGCGGGGTTTTGTCATGGCGGTATTCGGCAGTAACCCCAAGGCCGGGGCAATGTTTGAAAAAGTGCTGATCGCGAATCGCGGTGAGATCGCATTGCGCGTCCAGCGCGCCTGCCGCGAGATGGGCATCAAGACGGTTGCGGTACATTCTGAAGCAGATGCGGACGCAAAATACGTCATGCTCGCCGACGAGTCCGTTTGTATCGGACCCGCCGCCTCCAAAGACAGTTATCTCAATATTCCGGCCATCATTAGCGCAGCGGAGGTGACCGATGCGCAGGCGATTCATCCTGGTTACGGTTTTTTGTCGGAAAACGCCGACTTCGCCGAGCGTGTTGAGAATTCGGGATTTGTGTTTATCGGCCCGAAGCCCGAAAACATCCGCATGATGGGCGACAAGGTTGCCGCCAAGGCGGCAATGCGCAAATTCGCGGTGCCGTGTGTGCCGGGATCCGAGGGCGCTTTGCCCGATGACCCAAAAGAGATTCGTGCGATTGCCGCCGAAGTCGGCTACCCGGTGATCATCAAGGCGGCGGGCGGCGGCGGCGGACGCGGCATGCGGGTCGTACATACCGAGGCAGCTTTGGTCAACGCGGTACAGATGACAAAGTCAGAGGCGCTATCAGCGTTTGGCAACCCGACCGTCTACCTCGAGAAATTTCTGGAGAACCCCCGCCACATTGAAATTCAGATCCTTGCAGACGAACACAAGAGTGCGATTTTTTTGTGGGAACGCGATTGCTCGATGCAGCGGCGACATCAAAAAATTATTGAAGAGGCGCCGGCACCAGAGCTGAAAACGCGCCTGCGCGACAAGATCGGCGAACGCTGTGCGGAAGCCTGTGTAAAGATGGGTTATCGCGGCGCCGGCACCTTTGAATTCCTGTTTGAGAAAGATGAATTTTATTTCATCGAAATGAACACCCGCGTGCAGGTCGAGCATCCCGTATCGGAAATGATCACCGGGGTGGATATCGTGCAAGAGCAGATTCGGATCGCCGCCGGCCATAAGCTGCGTTACCGGCAAAAGGAAATCCAGCTGCGCGGTCACGCCATTGAGTGTCGCATCAATGCTGAAAACCCGGTCAGCTTTGTGCCGTCTCCCGGTCGCATCACCCGCTTTCACGTGCCCGGGGGGCCCGGTATTCGTGTTGACTCACACGTTTATGCGGACTATTTTGTGCCGCCGTACTACGACTCGCTGATTGCCAAGGTCATCGCACACGGCGACACCCGCGAGCAGGCTTTTGCGCGCATGCGCACCGCGCTGTCGGAAATGGTGGTCGAGGGCATTCATACCAATTTGCCGCTGCATCAGGAATTACTCAGTGATGCCGCATTTATCCGCGGTGGGACCTCCATCCACTTTCTGGAAGAGCGAATGGCACGTTTGAAAAAGATTTCCGGTGACGCGGATTAGTTTTCGCTCCACCCATCGCTTTATACGCTGCCAACATGCCACTGCTATCGATCACCATCCTGCTTGATCGCGAGACCGCCGATCAATTCGGCGACGCGCTGCTTGCCGACGGCGCCCTGTCAGTCTCCGTTGAGGACGCTGATGAAGGGACCGATGCCGAACGGCCGATTTTTGGCGAGCCTGGCGCCACCGGTGGACTTTGGGATCGTTGCGAATTAACCGCTCTTTTCCCGAACGATTCAAATACGGCGATTGAATCCGTATGGCGCGCAGCGGCTGAATTGAATATTTCGACACTGAATTTCACGCACACCGTCGTCGATGACATCGACTGGGTAAAGCAGAACCAATCCCAGTTCCAGCCCATTCCAATTTCTGCGCGGATTACCATCGTGCCTACATGGCATCAAACCAGCAACACCGCTGACAATGCAATCAATATTGCCTTGGACCCGGGCGCGGCGTTTGGCACCGGCAGTCATCCGACAACCCGGCTATGCCTGCAATGGCTGGAACAAAATGTCGAGACCGGCAACAAGGTATTGGACTACGGCACCGGGTCCGGCATACTGGCCATCACCGCAATGAAACTTGGCGCGCGCGAAGCGTTCGGCGTCGATATCGATGCTGTTGCGGTTGAAACAGCCCGATACAACGCCGGCCAGAACGGCGTCGCCATTGCCTTGCAAACCACCGATCGAACACTGGATTACGTCGCCGACATCACGGTGGCAAATATACTGGCCAATCCGCTGAAAATATTGGCGCCGCTGTTGGCCGCTCACACCAGCGTCGGCGGAAAACTAGTGCTGGCAGGCATTTTGGATGAACAAGCCGACGACATCATTCAAATCTACCAGCCATATTTTGATCTATCGATATGGCGACAAGCCGAGGGTTGGAGTGCAATTGCCGGAATTCGCATCTGAGCCGGCTGCTCGGCTAGAATCCGGTCATGCTTCTTTCCACCTGCCCGAACTGTAGTGCACAATTTCGAGTCGCCCCGGAACAATTAAACGTCCGCCAGGGGCGGGTGATGTGCGGTCGTTGCCGCAACGTGTTTAATGCTTTTGAAACACTGAAACGGATTGGGGACGGCGGTGCCAGCGATACCGTCGACTATTCAATTGTCAACCCGCGGCACAATGATCCGGTTGTATCCCCGGATGGCGCCGCTTTTCGGGACAACAGCAATCCGGCGTTGATAAATGAATCCGGCGATCCTATCGGATTGCATGACGCGTCATCGACGGCACAACTGGAAGTCATCACCGCTCGCACCGATGCTGCGTCAACAGGTCAGGTTGACGCTCTGCACGATTCGGCGGAAGAGCCGGAAACGCGGGGTGATCTCGAGAATAATTCGCCTGCCGATCCCCCGTTTGGACGCGGCACCGACGACACCGATCCTTCGGGCGGAGGGGGCAGCGACAATACACAGGATGGTGATACCGACGACCCGGTGGGCGTACCCGAATCGAACAACCCGCTCATCACCGGCCCGATGCCACCGGTTGAAAGCGCCAATAGTGCGCGGGGCTGGCGCTGGCTCGGCGTAACGGCCGGTGTTGTGTTGATCTCGCAAGCGACTTATTTTTTCCGCAGCGAGATTGTGCAGCAATATCCGCCGCTGAGACCGTCGTTTGTGGCCGCATGCGAAATTGCCGGTTGCGCAATCGCATTTGGCCGCGACGCTAACGCGATCAAGATTGAGTCATCTGATTTGATCGAGCCGCCAGGCAAGCCGGGCCGGATATTGCTCACCGCCATCATTGCCAATCGTGCAAATACCGCGCATGATTTTCCGTTTTTGGAGGTCAAACTGATGGACGCCAATAATGCGGTCTTGTCGAGCCGCGTGCTGAGTCCGGGCGAATATCTGGGCAAGAAGCCCGGACGCGATGAGAATATTGCCGCGAATGCCGAACTGTATGTGAATCTCAATTTGGAACTTGCCGGCAAGGCACCGGCTTCGGGCTATGGATTGCGGGCGTTTTACCCGTAGTTGCCAGCCACAGCTTACCCGTTAGTACAAGCGGCCGTTGGCACCATTTCAACCATGTTCCGGCAACTTACTTTTCAGCTGTCTTGGAATGCGGCGGCGCCTCTGCCAGTTTCAACGTGCCCGCCCCTGCGGCGGGCGTACTAATTTGTCCGATCGTTGAGAAAATTGCCGCAATCGAAACAGACGCCAACACCAACAACAGGTAGCGGACCAGCGCACGCCGATGCCGTGAGACCGTCCACCCGACCACACTCGCAATCGATGTCGATAAATGTCGAAAGTGTCCGTCTGTCACGCTGCGGCGCCTGAAAGCGAATTGACCATGCGATCAACAGCGCGGTCAATCATCGACGACTCTTCGATCACCCGCGCGGTGCCTTTGCGAAGTTGACTGTGCAACGCGTCAGGCGCAATTGAAAGCGCCTCGGTTGCGCCCGGGTTGGTAAACAGGTACACGCCCTTTAGCGGACTTACCCAGGACAGCTTGGCGCGAATTTTCTTGCCACCCTCATGCAAAAACTCCACCCAGGTGCCGCGCTTGAATTCGCGTTGAGTGGTTTCGTCAACTCGGTCGGCGGCACCTTTGTCAGCGGCAAACTCGAAATGATTGGCAACCGCCCCAGCCTCAATGGTGTTCTCAAACGCATTTTCCGTCGTCACCTTCAGACTCGACCCGGCGGCACCGGCGGCCGTTGCGCTCAGCTCTTCAATCTCGACGCCGCGTTCGGTAAATTGGATGCGCGCGACGCCGCTGCGGTTGATGCCGGCTGCGGCAGTCTCACGCGCCTGTTCTTCGGCAATCAGCTTTTCAAAAAGTGGCGAAATTGCCTCATTGCCATGGGCATTTGCAAACAGGCTTGCAACACTCTCCCCTCGCAATCCTGCCTTGACCGCAGCGGCATGGCAATCAACCAGCGCGGCGAAAAAGCGATCGCGATCAGTCTTCTCAACCGCGGCAATATCAAGACCATCCTGCAAACGCCTGAGCAATAGTGGCAATGCCGCCACCAGATCGCGGCGCTGCCCTGCGTCCACTTTTGGCTCGACGCTCCATACCAACTGTTCAGCCGTCTCGACGGCTTCCAGGAAGCGTGCATTGCGGCCGCCTTCCCGCAAATACAAACGCTCGAGCACCCGCATCCACGGCCCTTTGAGCATTGCAACAACAGGCATGGGTAGATCAGAAAAGCTGGTTCTGCGATCGGTTTCTGCCTGCGCAACAAGACGCGCCATTTCACGCTTCTCGCGTTCGTGCATTGCACGGGCAGATTGCTCGACAATTTCCGCGTTGGCAGTCTCCCGCTCACGCAGGAATGCCTCAAATTCGTCAATCATTTTGTCAAACAACGCGATATCGGTATCAAATTCACCGTGAATTCGATCAACAATAATTTCAATCTTCTTGTAGAGGGGGTCTTCACGCGACGCCTCACCGGCAAACGCGATTGACGCATCAGCCAGGACATCAAGCAGGCGGCGTACCGGATGGCTTTTTCGGGAGAAAAATCCCTTGTCGATGATTGCCACCTTCAACACGGGAATCTGCAGCCGGGCAATCAGCGCCTTGATGGTATCGGGAATCGACTTGTCGTCAAACACGTAGTCGAACAGCATGGCCACGATATCGATGGTCATGGTGTCAACCTGGCTCGAGCCGGCTGCCAACCCTTGCGCCTTTATCTCGCGCAGTACGTTGAGATTTCCAACCAGGGTTTGGCTGGCTGCGAAATCAGCATCCGGCTTGGAGGTCTCTTGCGCGACAACATTTGGCAATCCATATTGCTGTATTTGTGAGAGGGCGGCGACCAGTGCATTGACTGCCGCGGCGTCAATCGTGCCGCTTGTTGCAGCGGACGGTGCGCCATTTGCTGTCATGTCGCCGACAGCAGGGCCGGGTGTTCTTGGCAATTGCGCATTTATATTCGCATCGCCCGCGGCAAAAAATCTGGCCGCGTTGTCCATGGGCATCGCGGCGCTGTGCCTGGCATTCGAAATTGACGCCTGATTGACCGCAAACGAGGTATTGCCAGCCATCAATTGCTGCAACGTCTGAAAAATTTCAGCTGCAGAGTTTCCCGGCATTGGTCCCGCAGGTAAATAGCCGCCCTGCAATGTACCGGCCTCACCACCAATCGCGCCGTTGGCAAGCGCGCCGATATCACCTTGCGATCCATTCGATGTTGCCGGATCCGCGCCGCCAACTTCGCTCTTGCGGACGATATGTGTCTGCGCCTTGCGAAAGGTCGGGCGGATGGTCGGCAAAATTTGTTTTGCCACCAGATGCGTATTGATGTCGTGATAAACACTCAACATTTCCTGCGCCATGTGTTGCTCGACCATTCTTAAAACAGTCAACTTCACCTGAAAGCCGGATGTCATCTGATCACACGCCGACTTCAGCGCCTTGATCACGGTATCCGGCGCGATCGGGTTGGCGTCGTCCGACAGTTCCGGTTCAGACAGCAGAAAGCCCATGCGTTGCGACAATGCGCGCAGCTCTTCATCACACTTGTCGGTAAGCCGCCTTGCGATATCACCGACTGCGAGGGACTCCGTCAGCGTATCGTCTTCGACCAGCGAGAGTTGATCGAGGTTATAACGATTGGCCGATTTCGGCGCTTCTTCATCGCCTGCGCTTTTGACTTTTTTTGCAAAAAAACTGACAAACTCGCTGCGAAACGCCGACTCAATATCCTTTCGTTTCTCGCGCGCCTGGTTACGCGCATCCAGATACATGTTTTGTGCGTCGCGATCGGGGGATTGGCCGGCAAGCTCGAACAATTCGTCTTCAATCTTGTCGAACGCGCCGGCGAGTGCCGCACAAATTCGCGTCACCGCGATGTCGCGACAGCCGTTGATGACGCCGGTCGACTCGGCACTGACCGCACGCTTGCGGCCGACACGATCGGGATTAAAGGCAACAACGTTATCAATTGCATGTGCCATGCTCATTCCCCAATGCGACACCCTTTGAAACCAGGTCGCCACAAATAAGTAATCGAGCAAATCTCATCGAACGACAAGAACGCGCATGCGCTACCCCGATGGCCGGGGAATGCGTTACGAAAAGTCGAGGCAGGGGAATCTCGCGCAAACACGGATGGACGTTGGCATAGGCATCAAAACGCCCTGGTTGGGGCTGCCTGCTCGGTTCATCTTGCGCGGGCGGCGATAAACGCCGTCTTTCTTGCAAAATTCCAATGCTTAACTTTCTGGTAATCCCGCTATCGTTGAACATTTGATATGCCCATTAGACCGGAGACTTTGCGTCCTCATCTTTCGACGAGTTTGCCCTGTTTCAGAATTCGCTTCGTCATGCTTGCCGCAATACTGCAATGTCATCTGCCGTTTTGGAAGCGGCAATAAGACCGGTAGTTGCGACGTGAAGAGTGCGCCAGCACATGAAACAAACTAACGCAGCCAATTTCGCATTCTCGAACCATCAAGTCAATGCGCCGACGCACATGCGACAAAAAATAGTCGTCCGAACCGTCGCCAGGTTGCGACAGGCGAACCGGCTCAGGCGCCTTGCTTTGGCGCAAATGCCGGCATAAGGGCGGAATGGATGCGCTCGCTATAATGCTGGTTTGCCCCGACAACCTAACGGAACCCCCATGCCTGCTTTGATTTGCGGCTCAGTCGCCTACGACACAATTATGGTTTTTCACGGCCGCTTTGGCACCCATATCCTGCCAGACCAGATCCACATCCTGAATGTCTCATTTCTGGTGCCTGACATGCGACGCGAATTTGGCGGAACCGCTGGAAATATCGCCTACAACCTGAATCTATTGGGCGGCGACCCGCTAATCATGGCCACCGTCGGCGACGATTTTGCGCCATACCGGGAGCGGCTTGACTCTCTCGGCATTTCCCGCGCGCACATCAGGGAGGTGCCCGGCACGTTTGTACCGCAGGCCTTTATCACCACCGATCTCGACGCCAACCAGATTACGGCGTTTCACCCCGGCGCGATGTCATCGTCGTACATCAACAAGGTTGCCGACGCTAAAAACGTCGCCATTGGCATTCTTGCGCCCGACTCACGCGATGGAATGTTGCAGCATGCAACCCAGTTTGCCGACCTCAAGATTCCGTTTATTTTTGATCCGGGCCAGGCCATGCCGGTGTTTAACGGCGACGAGCTCAAACACTTTATTGAACTGGCCGACTATGTTGCGGTCAATGACTATGAAGCGCGGGTACTCGAAGATCAGACCGGCGAATCCCTTGATAAGCTTGCAGGGCGGGTTAAGGCGCTGTTTGTCACCAAGGGTGCGGAAGGATCGGTAATTTATGCGGACGGTCAACAGATCTCGATTCCCAGCGTTAATGAAAACAGGCGGGTCGATCCAACCGGGTGCGGAGACGCATACCGCTCAGGACTGTTGTACGGAATTGAACGCGGCTGGTCGTGGGAGAAAACCGGCAGGCTCGCCAATACCATGGGCTCGATCAAAATTGAATACCGTGGGCCGCAGGGCCATCAGCCGACGCGCGACGAAATCGCCACGCGTTATCAGATGGCGTTTAACGAATCGCTTTGGGATTAATTTGTATTCCAAAGGCTGGGAGATGACCCATTGACCGCGGGAAACAGCCGTTGCCAACCGTTGTCCGCAACATCATGGAAAGGAAAGACATGGAACTGAAAAAAACAGTATTGCCCACCATCTTGATCACAAGCGCATTTTTGGCAGGCTGTGCCTCACCCGGTTTGGGTGGCGGCAATTACACACGCAGTCAAACGCGCGGCGAAATGAACGTTCGTCTGGGAACCGTTGAGAGCGTGCGGGATGTTGTTATCGATGCACGTGATTCCGGCACCGGAACCCTGGCAGGCGCTGCTCTTGGCGGTGTCGCAGGCTCGACGCTTGGACGTGGCGACAAAGCCAGCGTGGCGGGCGCAATTGCTGGCGCGGTGGTTGGTGGATTGGTCGGTAGCAGCATTGAAAAATCCAACAACGACAAGAAGGGTATCGAGGTAACCGTGAAACTTGAGGGCGGCAAACTCATCGCCATCACCCAGGAAAAGGACGAGGAATTCCGCGTCGGCGACCGGGTGCGAATCTTGTCAGGTCAGGGCGCAACACGCGTATCGAAATACTAACTTCTTAGATGACAGCGGCAACAAAAAACGGACACCGCGGTGTCCGTTTTTTTTGATTGCGCAACATTAACCCGCCATCTTGGCGAGTTTGAAGCGCACGTTGCCGGCAACATTGTTGTCGAGCGTAAAGGCATAACCGGCATCAGCGGCCTGACGCGACGCTTGGAACAGACCGATGCCCAAACCGCCGCCGCGTGAGCTTCCGACCGGCCCACTGAACAAACTCTGCGCGGTAGCAGGGGCGATTGCGCTGCCTGTATCCGCCACAACCAACGCCGGCGCGTCGCCGGGCACCAATTCAACCAAAATACGAATGTCGGTTTCGCGGGTTCGTTTCTTGAGCGCATTCTCCAGGCAGTTTTCCAGCACGGTATCAAACACGTTCGCCAGCACATTGCCAAGCGTGTTGGTGTCGCCGATAAAGGTAATGTTGCCGGGTTGGTGACGAATCTTCACATCACGCCACCATTGTGACGCCGGCACAATCACATTGGTCACCGCCGTCGCAGGATTGCGCAGCTTGTCCAACGTTACTTGCAGCCGCTGGGTAAGATGCGGCAGCTGACGCTCCAACATGCGCTCAAACTCCGAGGCTTCGCGTCGCTCGGGCAGATCTGCCGGCCGCGACTGCCGCCGTTCGCGCGAGACGGCGCTTGCCGACGTAATAGCATACATCGACTGCAACAGGTTCTTGATGTCATGCGTCAATCTTGCGCCGGTCTCATGCACAGCCTGCATGTAGGCATTTTGTTTCATGGCCTGTTCACGGCGTTTACCCTCATAAAATTCACCGATGACCTGGGCAAGCAAGCGGACGTGCAAAAACAGTGCGGGTGACAACGCAATTTCAGTGTAAAACGTGACCGTAAGGTCGTGATAGTGAAACATTGCCGAATGCTCTGACTCGTGACCGAAGCTGTTTTCACTGATTTTGGCGTCACCGGCGTCCGGCGACTGCCACTTTGCGCCGAGAATCCACGGCAATGTCGCCACTTCGGCCATGGCGGACTCGACGAATCGCGACGAGGAAATTTCCGTTTCTGAGAGCTCTGCGATGCGGCGCATCCATAATTCGAACGGCATGCCAACGGTCATCAAGTAACGCGAGAAATAAGTTCGCAACCCGCCGAATCCCGCCCTCGGTCCCCATAAAATCGCCAAAAATAGCAGTGCGGCGGCAAATGACAATACCGTCAATAACACTGCGGGGAAATACTGATTTCCGGTCACCCGCATCGCGGCCAGACTTCCCAACACCAACACAACGACCAGCTGAAATACAAAGATGGAATAGAAAAAATCAAACACCTGCGCGGTATGTTCATCCTCGGCGCGAAACGGCAGGAACACCATTGCGACCAATACCAGCGGCACCACCAGCGCCGCAAGGTTTCGCATGCCTTCCGGCAGACTTTGGCTGAGCTGCAACAGCGAAACCGGCACGGTCCACGTCAGCAAAATGGCAAACAAGTAGAGCACCGCAACCAAATAGAACCGGCTGCGGCGTGCCGCCTGCGAGGTGAACACCTTGCCGCCCATGATGGCGATCAAAATCGCGATCCAGGCGACAAACATCCAGCCTGCCAGCGAATACAAAATCACCGCTGTAATGCCGAGTAGCAGTGCCACCGCGATCACATTGAGTTCGCGCTCGGCCGACACAAACGGCTGCCAGATCAAAAATAGCCCGAAATGCACCATCAGCCAAACCCGTGAAAATAAACTGTCGGCCTGTGAAAGCAGTGCGAAGTGCAACGACACCAGCATGGCAATGATCAACCAGCGGCGTTGACGGATCAGCCAGCTGGGCGTTGCGGCGCGATCTGAAGATGTGAGGGTTGAATTCAACTATTGGTCGTATTGGATTTTGTGGGCTACCGCGATTGTGGCATAGCAAAGCCTTCGCATTTCAGGCAACCTACATGGTTGATCAATGCTTGCCTCC
>JANOEV010000159.1:0-2303 GCA_031413695.1 Burkholderiales bacterium | reverse complement strand
GCTCATTCAGACCCGCAAGAATCATACGGCCACCGCGCTTTTGAACAAGAAAGTGCAAACTCTCCAACGCGTCCAGCCCGGTGGTGTCCAGATTGATCACCTGATGCATTTCGAGTATCAACACATCCGGTAAATGTCGCTGCGGATCGAGCAAATGCTCGAGCTTGCTGACGCTGCCGAAAAACAGCGAGCCGAACAGCGAATACGCGACCACCTGGCGACCATCGCTTTGCAAAGCGACGTGAGGCGGCAGAATAATCTGATCGACTTTCGTAAGTGATGAAATCCGGTAGATAAAAAACAGGCTCGACAGAATCAACCCGACCTCGATTGCCACCACCAGGTCGAACACGACCGTCAGCAAGAACGTTGAAAGCAGGGTGGCGCGATAAAAGAACGAATATTGCCGGAGCTTGGCAAACTCCTTCCAGTCACCCATCGAGTAGGCGACCCACAACAAAATTGCCGCGAGCGACGCCAGCGGAATGTGCGCGGCCAGCGGCGCGGCCAACAGCACAATCAACAGCAACACAAACGCGTGAATAATGCCGGCAAACGGCGATGCCGCCCCAGCGCGAATGTTGGTGACGGTACGGGCAATGGTGCCGGTCGCGGCAATGCCACCGAACCATGGCACCACAAAATTTGCCACGCCCTGCGCCATCAATTCCTGATTGGGGTCATGCCGGTCCTGAATCAATCCGTCCGCCATCCTTGCACACAACAACGATTCGATCGCACACAACATCGCAATGGCCAGCGTCGGCGCAACCAGATTCTGCGCAGTCTGCCAGTCAAATGCAGGCATTGCCGGCATCGGCAGGCCAACCGGCAGTTCGCCAAACTTGCTGCCAATGGTCTCCACCCGCAAGTCGAGCAGCCAGACCACAATCGAACCCACAACCAGCACAATGAGTGTTGACGGCAGTTTCGCGGTGATGCGCTTCCAACGCGACGTCTGCTGCTGATAACCAACCGGCCACAGCACAATCAGCAGCAACGACGCCAAACCGATGGCCAGCGCCATCCAATTCACGCTCTGAATACTGTCGGCAATGGCGGACACTTGCGAGAAAAAGTTCGACGGCACCTTGCCCATGGTCAGCCCGAGAAAATCCTTTAACTGCGATGCGGCAATGATGACGGCAATGCCTGCGGTAAAGCCAATGATGATCGACACGGGAATAAAGCGCACCAGATTGCCCAGCTTGAAGGCACCCATCGCAAACAACAACACACCCGCCATCATGGTGGCGATCAATAAATTGGCGACGCCGTACTTTTCAACAATGGCGTACAACAGCGCCACAAACGCGCCCGCCGGTCCGCCGATCTGCACGCGCGAACCGCCCAAGGCGGAAATGATGAAGCCCGCGACAATTGCCGTCACCAAACCCTGATCGGGGCGCACGCCCGAGGCAATGCCAAACGCAAGGGCCAATGGCAAGGCGACAATACCGACCGTGAAGCCGGCACCCAGATCGGCGGCAAAGTTGGCGCGCGTATAACCGGCAAGATGATTGAGGATGCGTGGTCGAAAGGAAATCGCCGACACAACGGAAGAAAAAAACTTCATGGCCATTCGCAATCAAATGACATTTTCAAGCAATCACTTCCCGATATTCTATAAACAGATGGCGCTGCGCCCATCACAGGTCAACACACGGGTTTGTCAAACACTTCCAACCCTGCCGTCAGCTTACTCCCTTCCGCGCCGGCCGGCATGTTCGCAAACGCGCGGCTAAGGTGCAGCGATCGGCGCCGACCCGGAGGCGGCTGCCGGACGCGCATGCACCCACTGTACCAGCGCGTCTTGCGCGGCCTGCGTCAAGATTGCGTTGGCATGGTTGACCATCATCACCACGCTATAGCGGCGCTCATCGGTAGCCAGCACGTAGCCGGCCAGGGCACGAACGTCGTTCAGGGTGCCGCTTTTCATGTGCGCATTGCCGGCCGCCACATCGGTGCGCAGACGACGGCGGAACGTGCCGTCAACGCCGACCAACGACATCGAGGAAATGAACTCAGGCATGGTCGGCGAACGCCATGCGGCATCGAGCAGCTGTGAAAGTGATGCGGCAGAAATGCGTTCGATGCGCGACAACCCCGAGCCGTTTTCGATGACCAACTCGGGTGCGGCGATGCCTTTGCGTTTGAGCCAACCACGCACAATTTCCAGCGATGCTGCCGCGGTGGCGGGTTGTTTGTCGATCTCGCCGGACAAGGTCAGATATACCTGCCGCGCCATGACATTGTTGGAGAACTTATTGATGTCGCGCACCATGTCGCCCAGTGGTGGCGAC
>JANOEV010000158.1:0-3245 GCA_031413695.1 Burkholderiales bacterium | reverse complement strand
CCGGTTGGCGTGGGCTTGCCGGTGGTGTACTCGAAGCAACCATTGCATCGATGCAGGTCCCGCCACCGGAAATCATGGCCTATATGGGGCCGGCCATCGGTCTGACGCAGTTCGAGGTTGGTGAGGACGTGCGGGATGCATTCGTCGCCAACGACGACAATGCCAGCGCTGCCTTTAAGTCGAAAAACGAAAGCGGGCCACAAAAATATCTGGCGGATATTTTTGCCCTTGCGCGAATGCGCATGATTGCGGCCGGCATGACGCCTTCCAACATCACCGGCGGCGGCCTGTGCACGGTGACGGATGAAACACGATTTTTTTCTTATCGCCGCAGCACCAAAATGGGTAAACAGTCGGGTCGCATGGCCGGCTTGATCTGGCTGGAATAGTCGCTGCAAACAGTGATTTGCCGCTCATATGGTAATATATTGCAATTAAGTTGCAATAGACGTCTTACATGACCCTTGTTTACATCATCATCGCAGCGCTGTTCGGCGGCATCATTTCGGTGTCGTTTGCGGCGTTGATCGCCTGGCGCACCCAGCCACGTTTGATCCCGCTGTTTGTCAGTTATGCCGTCGGCGCCTTGCTCGGCGTGGTTTTTCTTGATTTGTTGCCACATATTTTTGAGGGCACCACGGAATACAACAAAGTCGCCGCGTGGATCCTCGCCGGCATTCTGGGCTTTTTTGTGTTGGAAAAAATGGTGTTGTGGCGTCACAGCCACGACCACGGCGCACAATTTGCCGAGCCGCCGGTTACGGCGGGCAAACCGGATGATTTGCCGAGCCTGCCGCACAGCCTCGGGCACCATCATCGGCACGAGGGCGAGGACAAAAGCCGCGAATCATCAGCGTGGATGATCATTATTGGCGATGCATTCCACAACTTCACTGATGGTCTGGCAATTGCGGCGGCGTTTGTCGCCGATATCCGGTTGGGCATACTGACGTCAATCGCCATCATCGCGCATGAGTTGCCACAGGAGTTGGGTGACTTTTTGGTGCTGATTCACTCGGGTATGTCTAAGCGGCGGGCGCTGTTCTGGAATATGGTGTCGAGTCTGGCGACCCTGGTCGGCGCCGTACTCGCCTATTTCCTGCTGCAGGTGTTTGAGACCTATACCTATGTGTTTTTGTGCCTTGCGGCGGCGAGCATGATCTATGTCGCCATTGCCGATTTGATTCCCGGTCTGCACCGCCGCACATCGCTGCGGGATTCATTAGGGCAGTTTGCCTTGATCGGCCTTGGTATCGGCTCGATCTTGCTGGTGCATTTTTTTGTCGGGCACTGATTCCGTCGGGTCATCGGTAACGATTAATACGGGTGGCGTGTCTGGTTCAGCCTCGGACATGTGCTGCAGCTTTTGAAGGCGTTTGGCGCGGTTGCGGCCGGGGCTGCCAAACAGCCAAACCAGCAGTGCACACGGCGCGAGCCCCATCAACAGAAACGTCAACACGCCTGCCGTGATGCTGCGTTCGGTAAACGCCATCAGCAACACAACATAAAGCCAGGCAATCACAACGATATACATTTAATTTATCCGCAACGGTTGAAAAAATTCTGGCTGTCATGCGCATTTGGTTTTTCAGTGCCAAAATAGCCCGACACCCGGCATCCGGGACAACCAACGTATAGCGCAATGGCCACCAATAATCCAGCAGATTTTCAGAAAATGCTCGCGTCGATGCAGGTGTCGAGTGCGGATGATAAACGGTTTGCGAGCCAGGCCTGGCAGGCGCAGGCGCCGTTCAAAATGCTGGCGGATGCCTATCTGACCACGAGTCGTGCGCTGCTGCAGGGCTTGGACGCCGCGCAGCTCGCCCCCGGGGAAAAGAAGCGCGCCCAATTTTTTCTCAAGCAGTATCTTGATGCGGTCTCGCCGTCCAACTTTCTCGCCACCAACCCGGAAGCGCTGCAACTCGCACTTGATACCAAAGGCGAATCGATCCGGGAAGGGGTGAAAAATCTGCAGGACGATATCGCCAAGGGTCATGTCTCGATTACCGATGAATCGGCATTTACCATCGGTAAAAATATTGCGGTTTCACCCGGCGCGGTGGTTTTCGAAAACGACATTTTTCAGTTGATTCAATATGCACCGCTGACGCGTGAAGTCTATTTGCGCCCTTTGCTGCTGGTGCCGCCTTGTATCAACAAGTTTTACATTCTCGATCTGACGCCGGAGAATTCCTTTGTGCGTTACGCCGTCGAGCAGGGGCACACGGTATTTGTGATGTCGTGGCGCAACGTTGACGCGTCGCTCGGCCACCTGACCTGGGACGACTACATTGCCAACGGCGTGGTCAAGGCGATCGACAGCGTCCGATTGATCACCAATGTCGACAAAATCAATCTGCTGGGCTTTTGTGTCGGCGGCACATTGCTGGCCTGTGCGTTGGCAATACTGCGCCGGATGGGGCACGATGTGGTCGAAAGCGCGACGTTCCTGACCACGTTTGTGGACTTCGCCGATGTCGGCGATATCGACGCCTACATCGATGAAGCATTCATCGAAAAACGAGATCAAGAGGTCGGTGGCGGCGGGATCGTCAAGGGGTCTGACCTGGCAATTGCGTTTTCATCATTGCGTGCCAACGATTTAATTTGGAGCTACGTCGTCAGTAATTATTTGAAGGGTAGCAAGCCGCCGGCGTTTGATTTGCTCTACTGGAATGCCGACAGCACCAATCTGCCCGGACCATGGTATTGCTGGTATGTGCGCAACACATATGTCGAAAACAATCTGGTCAAGCCCGACAAGGTGAATGTGTGCGGCGTACCAGTCGACATGAGCCACGTCGATATGCCGGCGTTTGTATATGCATCCAAAGACGACCACATCGTGCCCTGGCGCTCGGCGTTTACCAGTGCCGCCAGCTTCAGCGGCGATGTCGAATTCACGCTGGGTGCGTCGGGCCATATCGCCGGTGTGATTAACCCGGCATCAAAACAAAAACGCAGTTATTGGGCCGGCGATGGCGTCGATGTTGCGCCGGACAAATGGGCCGCAACCGCGACCGAGGTGCCCGGCAGCTGGTGGGGCCGTTGGTCAACCTGGCTGGGTGGTTTTGGCGGCCGCAAGATTGCTGCACGTACCACCCCCGGCAACGCCGACTTCCCACCGATTGAGGCCGCACCTGGCCGCAACGTCAAGCAAAAGGCGTAGGGAAGCTCTGATTAAGTACAGTTCTAAGCCAGACTAGGCGTGAATACAAAAATTTCGACGCGGCATATGTTTGATA
>JANOEV010000157.1:0-8536 GCA_031413695.1 Burkholderiales bacterium | reverse complement strand
GTCCGCCACCGATACACAACGATGCGGCGGCGTAACGTCCGCCGGTTCGCTCAAGCGTCTTCAAAGCGTGCAGCACCACACGTGCGCCCGAGGCCCCGATCGGATGGCCCAACGCAATCGCACCGCCGTCAACGTTGAATTTGCTGCGGTCCATTTTGCCGAACGCACCTTCAAGGCCGAGTTTCTCCTTGCAATACGCTTCCGACTCCCAAGCGGCGAGGCATCCCAGCGCCTGTGCAGCGAAGGCTTCATTGATCTCAAGGCAGTCGAGATCATTCAAACCGAGATTGTGACGCCGCATCATTGGCGTGATCGCGTGAACCGGTCCGAGCCCCATTTCAGCCGGATCCAGCGCGCTCCACTGCGAATCGATGATTGCGCCAAGCGGCTTCAATCCAAACTTGGCAACCGCTTCCTCACTCGCCAAAATCAGCATCGCCGCGCCGTCGGTCACCTGCGAGGAATTGCCCGCAGTGACATTGCCGTAGGTCTTGTCAAACACCGGCCGCAATTTTGCCAGTCGTTCCGGCGTTGAATCGGATCGCACGCCGTCGTCGTCTTTGTAAACATTGCCGCGCCCATCAATCAACGGCTCGATTTCGGCATAGTGCCCCGCCTCCCGGCCTGCCAACACCTTCAGGTGTGATTCTGCGGCAAACGCATCCATCATTTGACGGGTAATACCGAATCGTTTGGCAACAATCTCGGCAGTTTGCCCCATCGAGAGTTTGACGATCGGATCGGTCAGCCCCTTCAGAATCGCGATGACCGGCGCAAGATATGCCGGCCGGAATTTGACGGCGACGCCGGCACGCTGACCAAATGACTTTGCCGCATACCAGTCCGCCAGCCAATTGACCATGGCCGGACCAAACAGCAACGGCGCGTGGCTCATCGCATCAGTGCCGCCTGCAAGTACCAGGTTTGATTTTCCCGCGAGGATATTGACGTAAGCCGAATCCAGTGCCTGCATGCCGGAGGCGCAGTTGCGCATCACCGTCCACGCCGGTACTTTTTCACCGCAGCCGACCCGCAACGACACCACCCGACCGATATTCGCCTCGTCGGCGGACGGCATTGCCGCGCCAACGATCACTTCATCAAATTCGCTCGGCGAAAACGATTGGCGTGCGAGTAACGGGCGCGCACAACCAACCGCCAGATCGCCGCCGCTAAAGGGTCCCAACTTGCCTTTTGCCTTGAGAAAAGGTGTGCGCGCGCCATCAACAACATAAACTTTTTTCATCGTCGCATCCTATTCGGCGGCTTCGGCATATCGGTCGCGCGCGGTCGATTGTGTGACAGCCAATCCGAAATTTTTGTCGAAGTCATCAACCCGCACCACCTCCTTGGTCAGCACGCGGGCGCGCTTCCAAAGTGCCAGTTCGGTTTCAGTGATCACGGACAACTCTTTGGCCTGGTCGAACACCGCCTCAATTGACTTTGCGGAAATCCGGCCGGCCTTTTGCGCCACGCGTACTTTTGTTTCGATTGGCTCGGCCGCCATGACCGCATTCATTGCCGCATTGAGCTGACCCATGATGTCGTTTTCGTCGTCCGGCAGATACATGCCGGCGATCAGGCGGTCACGCGCCGCGCACGGCGTGATCAAAATTTTTGCAACTTCGTGTCCAAGATCGTCCGAAGGCTGGATGAGTGTCATGCCTTTTGGAAACACCAGCACGCGCAAGAACCAGGCGACAAAACGATTCGGGAAGTTCTTGATGATGCCATCCATCGCCACCTGAATCTTTAAGGCACAGTCATATAGCGCCCACTTCAGAATCGGCAACTCATCTTTTTGCTGGCCGCGTTCGTCATAGAACTTGAGCGCGCATGAAGCAAGATATAGATACGACAACACATCTCCCAGACGGGCGGAGAGTTTCTCCTTACGTTTTAGCGAGCCGCCGATCACAAACATCGAGACATCGGCCAGCAACGCAAACGCGGACGAGAAACGCGTCATCTGCTGGTAATAACGCTTTGTTTCAGGGCACGCCGGTGCGGGCAGACCCAACCCACCGGTGATACCCATCCACAACGCACGGCCGGTATTGGACATGGTGAATTTGATATGACCCCAAAACGCCTCGTCAAATTCGTCGATTGAATCAGCACGGGCGGCTTTCATTTCTTTCAGCACCCACGGATGGCAGCGAATCGCACCCTGACCGAAAATAATCAATGAACGCGTGAGGATGTTGGCGCCTTCAACGGTAATTGCAATCGGCACCTGCTGATATGCGCGTCCCAGATAATTGTTCGGGCCCATACAAATTCCCTTGCCACCGTGGATGTCCATTGCGTCGGTAATCACCTGACGCATGCGTTCGGTGGCGTGGTACTTTGAAATTGCCGACAATACGGACGGCTTTTCGCCCAAGTCGAGTGCGCCGGCGGTGATGGTGCGTGTGGCGTCCATCAAATAGGTCATCGCACCGATCCGTGCCAATGGCTCCTCAATGCCCTCAAATTTGCCAATCGGCGTTTTGAATTGTTGCCGCACGCGCGAGTAGGCACCCGAGGCAAAACTGGCGACTTTGCCGGCGGCAATCGACTGCGCAGGCAGCGAGATTGACCGGCCGGCTGCCAGACATTCCATCAGCATGCGCCAGCCTTGGCCGAGCATCGGCTGCCCGCCGATGACCCAATCCATTGGAATAAACACATCCTTGCCTGAATTCGGGCCGTTCATGAATGCGGCATTCAGCGTCATATGACGGCGACCAATGTTCACCCCAGGATGGCTGGTCGGAATCAGAGCGCAGGTGATGCCCAAATCGGTTTCACCGCCGAGCAGCTTGTCCGGATCGAATGCCTTGAACGCCAAACCGAGAATGGTCGCAATCGGGCCGAGCGTGATGTAGCGCTTTTCCCATGTGACCCGCAATCCCAGTGTCTCCACACCCTGCCACATTTGTTTGCACACAATACCCACGTCGGGCATCGAGGCGGCATCCGAACCGGCATCCGGCGCGGTCAATGCAAAACACGGTACCTCGAGCCCCTTGGCAAGTCGCGGCAGGTAGTAGTCTTTTTGTTCCTTGGTGCCGTAATGCATCAACAGTTCGCCCGGTCCCAGTGAATTCGGCACCATGACCGACACGGCGGCTGTTGCAGAACGGGTCGAAATTTTCATCACGGTCTGACTGTGACCATAGGCGGAGAACCCCTTGCCGCCATATTCTTTGGGGATGATCATGCCAAGGAAACCGTTGTCCTTGATGAACTGCCATACCTTCGGGTGCAAGTCATGATCCTCATGGGTGGTTTTCCACTCGTCGATCATGCTGCAGAGTTGATTGGTTGGTCCGTCAACAAACGCCTGCTCTTCTGCGGTCAACGTTGCGCGCGGCACGTTCAGCCATTTATTCCAATCCGGTTTTCCCGAAAATAGATCGCCGTCCCACCAGACGGTACCGGCTTCCAGCGCTTCCTGTTCGGTGCTGGACATTTGCGGCAACATTTTTTTGTAGAGGCCAAAAATCGGCACCGACAAAAGCGCGATTCGAATCGACGAGATATTGGCGATCAGCGATGCTGCCAAAAACACAAACCAAAGTGACGCCGCAATGGCACCACCGATCACGCCGCTTGCTGTGCCTGCCATGAGCAGTACGCCAACCGCGATTGACCAGGTCAGCGCGTTGACGGCGTGATAGGCCAGCACCCAAACGACGAGTAATACAACAAGGATGGAAGTCAAAATTGTCATGGTGTTTCCTTTTCTACGGTTTCAATCTACTCAAGAATTGTGTGGTGGTTGGCTGCATCCACCGGCATCATGCATCGTTAAACCATTGGTGTTCATCGCCGGCAGAACCAACCGGCGCACGCAGACCCGCCGCCAGAAAAGGGGCCAAGCGCTTCAACAAAAGTTCGTCGTTTTCAACTTCATTCGGGTGATATTGCGCGATCATTTTTAATACGTCGGTTCCGGCCAGCGTAAATGACAACGCGCCCATCACAAAGTGCAACCGCCACGACACTTCTTCGCGTGGAATGTGCGGCAGGGCACGGCCAAACGCGGCGCGAAACCGTCCCAACATCTCGGCGTACTGGCTGGACAGAAACTCACGAATGAACGGCGCGGGGTCGGCGTATGCGCGTCCGAGCAACCGCAAAAAATTCTTACCGCCCTGCTCCTGGTCACGCGCCATTTTCAGCGCGGGAATAAACATCGCCGAAATAATTTTCTCGCAGGTCAGCGCATGCGTTTTTGGATTGACCGCTGCCGCCGCTTCGTAGGTTGTCAGCAACGCGACGCGATCCCGGTTCATCGGATCGAGCCGCCGGGTAAATACCGCTTGGAACAGCTCTTCTTTCGATCCGAAGTGATAGTTTGCGGCCGCCAAATTGACGTTTGCCGCGGTGGTGATCAGCCGCAAGCTGGTTGCCTCGAAGCCGTGTTCCATGAACAACTCTTCGGCGGCGTCAAGAATGCGCGATTTGGTATCAATCGCGTCAATTTTCTCAATTGACCTGGTGGCCGCGACGCCTGAAATACGGGAAATCTGCGGGATTTTTGGTGTGGCTACAGTATTCATTTGCAGGAATTTTCGCTTTTACGTTAATAAACAGCAGCTTAGCCTAGCGCCAACAAATTCAAACAGTCGTTTTAAATGAGCGTATTACCAGGTCGTATCAGGTGTCAATCACAATCGATGGTGCGGCGCAGCAAAATTGGCCCCCGCCACGGTCAATTGGGTCGTCGATACGGCGGTTTTTCCATGCGGACCCCGTCGGGCGTTGTGATGCGACCCCCGCAACTTATGTTCGGCAGAATTGGGGTCGGACATTAACCGGCGTGGCCAAGCCGGTATGGGCCACGGGGAATGCAAATAGCTAAAGTCTAATTTTGACAAGCTATTTCAGCTCGTTTGATCTGGAAATGCGCGCCGACAAATGCCTTTGCCAAACGCAAAAAAGCCGCTCATTGAGCGGCTTTTTTGGGGTCATCGGAACAATTAGTTCTTTTTGATCGCTTCGAGCATCTTAAAGGTCGACTTGCTCGAACCAATAAAAAGTCGTTTGAAATATTTGCCTAAGCAACGACGCTCTAGCGTGTTGCGGCGGGTACGCTTGCGTTCGCCTGCCATGGTGTACTCCTGAAGATGTTTGGAAACAACGGCCTTGAATTATAAGGGAAATACGCTTTTTCGTCCCGACTATCCGCGGATCGGACGAACTTCACGTTCCCCCGGTGCAATCGCCGGGGGAACGTGAAACTACGCGCCGGCGCGTTGCATTGGCGCTTTGAGCGCCTCGCTCAGCGTATTCAGGCTTTCGCCCAAATGCGCCTTGGCCTCTTTGCTCATCGGCTTGCCCATCGCGGCCCGAATTTGCCCTTGCAGCTGAACCGCCTCGTCGCGCATCAAACTGCGCGCATCCGCCGGTGTGGTTGTTGCCGGGCGAATCAACGCATTTGAAATGCGCTTGATATGTTCACGTTGCAAATTACGTCGCATGGTGTTGATATCGCCGCCGGTACGCAACTCCGCCCAAATCGCGTTTTGCAGCGTGTCATAGACTTCCGACAGCTTCATCGCCTGCGCCGGATTGGAGACCTTGTCTTGGCTGTCGAGCAATCGCTGGGCGACACCGTCGGCGTACAAGATATCCATCACGCCGCGCTGGAGGTTCATCACACTGTTAGCAATCGACACATCGGGGTTGCCACGACCCGGACCCCAACGATCGAAATGGTCGATCGACAAGCGTGACACGAATTCCGGCTTGAATTTGAAGCTATCGACCTTGAACAAACCATCGGTCACCAACTGCAGCGCTTCGCGCTGTTTGGCCACCGGGGTAGGTGTGTAAAGTGCATTGTTGCTGCCGGCACGGTCACGCACATGTTTAACACCGCCAACGTACTTTGCCAACAGCGGTGCGACCTGTGAGACCGACCGGAAACCCGATGCAAATGAGCGCGTCAGGCGTTCATAACTCTCGCCCGGCTTCAACTGTAACGTCTGCACGCGATCCCACAATTCACGCGAAAGCTTCATGCGCTTTTTGTAGTATTCAATCGGGTCGGCACCCATATCAAAACGGTTTACGTCAGGGTCCATGCCGTTGAATCCGCCGCCACCGCCGGCGTCTTCATCCGTTGCGTAGGCCAGCAGCGGGTTGGTTGTCGCTTTTAATGCGATCGCCGCCAGATCGGCTTTTTCGGTTTTTGCATCGAGTGGTTTGTATGCGTATTCAACGGACAGATAGTCGTACGGCCCCAGCGTTGACATGACATATTCACCTTGCTTTTCGCCCTTGACCGCAAGATTGAACGGGTTGTAATCCATCACCGAACCGGCGACGCCGTTAACCTTGGTAAACGCCGGATCCTGGATTTGTTTCATCGAATAAATGGTCGATGAACGGAAATTGTGGCGGAACCCCAATGTATGCCCGACCTCGTGCATAACAACATCTAGCACATATGCCTGCGCAAGTTGTTCCGCTTCTGGGGAATCCATCTCCATGCCGCGCGCCTCAAGCACATCCATTGCAAAGTGCATGTCATGCGCCTTTTCAGCCATGTAGTTGCACTGCATAAAAAGTGACTGTTGCTTCAGGTTCGGCGACATTGCGCCCGCAATGGCGGCATCAAATACCATTGGTTTGCCGATGTCTTCGACCACAAGGCGACGTGCCCCGCGGGCAAATACGTCAGACATGCCGATATCCGCATCGAGGATCTCGCCGGTGCGCGGGTCCTTATGCGACGGGCCGATGGCGAAGCCGACATCGGCACCAACAAACCAGCGGACCGACGCGTGGCGCGCGTCCATGGTGTCGAAGGAATCTTTATCCGTCTGTTGTTTGGCGACAACCGCATTCTTGAAACCGATTTTTTCGAACGCCTTGTTCCATTCAACAATCCCGCCCTCGACTGCCTTGCGATATTTCGCCGGAACGTTTTTGTCGACCCAGAACACGATTGGCTCTTTTGGCTCGGACATGGCGGCTGCCGCATCCTTCTTTTCCAAACGCCAGCGATTAACCAAATGCTGCTTAACCTTCGGCGAGGTGTCTTCGTCAAAATTTGTGCGTGTCGAGACAAAGTGGCCGACCCGTTCATCCGCCACCCGCGGCGTCATCGGCACATCGGGAAGCTTGGCGAACGAATAATAGAAGCTCACAAACAGGCTGCGTGGATCAGGTGTGCTTTGCGGCGGCGATGGCATAGGCACAGGCGACGGCGTCAACGGTGGTGCGTTCAGCTTTGGCACGCTGAAATGCGCCTGCACTTTCATCCCGGTAATCATGTCGTTATTGTTGACATGGGTAAAGCTTGTGTTGCGTGTATCGAGCGAAAACGGCATTCGATAGGCGAATTCAAGTCGCGTTAGGTAGCCGGGAATGTCGACAAACAGCAGGCTGTTCGCCTCGATCAAAATCGCCTTGGTCTCCGGGTCTGCTGCGGACGCCGCAGTCGCGCTTGACAACAAAGAATCCGAAAAACCCTCTGAAACAAACTGCGCCTGCGGGGTGCCGGGTGTGGCATAAAACTCCGCATTTTTGGCGATCAGTTGGATCTGATTGCCAATCTTCTTGAAGACGGCCATCTCAGCACCGCCCATTTGCGAGCCGTACAATCCACGCTCGCCAACGCTCTGCGGGATGTTATACGTGAAGAAAAACGGCTTATCAAACTGATCGGGCTTGATTGCCAGCCAGACCTTCTCCTCTTTTTGATAGGTCGTGAAGAACCCCGCCGTCATTTTGGCGTCCTTGATAATGTCCTTGAACGGACGCGGCGCGCCTGGCGCTGGTGCAGCCGGCCCAGCGGCTGCAGGGGCTGCAGCGGGTGCGCCATTGGCAGGCGGCGCGGCGGCTGGCGTTTGCGCCAACAATGATGCGGACAGGGTCGCCAGTACGGCGGCGGCGATTGTCTTGCGGATAAATCGTTGCTGCGGGGATGAATTGGCAAAAGACATTATCAAAGACCTTCCTCTTGGGATTATTGTCGGTATGGTTGGTGCTGCGCGCACTGATGAATGGCTGTTGTTCAGGCGCAATTCGGCAGGGTGAATTTATTGGAAAGTCGCCGTCCTGCCCAGTCGATTGCGACCAAATGCGGAAATGGTTCTAAAACTCGCAAAAAACCGCGACCAGTCGGATGGTAATCGCGGGACGATTTTATCGGGTTGCCGACAAACCTGCCATCGAGTTACGCAAGCAGGATGAAAAACCATTGATATGCCAGTGGAAAGGTACGCTTAGCTGACCGACAAATTTCCCAATCATTCAGTCGTGCTTACCGCACCAATTTTCATCGCGGCCCTGATGTTGGGTACCGGAAATAAAAAGGAGGCCGAAGCCTCCTTTTCTGAACCACAATGTTGCCGTCTTTGACGGCAATGTCAATGATCGAGTCTAGGTCGAAAACGACGATCCGCATCCGCAGGTGCTGGTTGCGTTCGGATTCTTGATGACAAATTGGGCACCCTCAAGACCTTCGGAATAATCGATTTCCGCCCCAATCAGGTACTGGTAGCTCATCGGGTCAATCAACAGTTGAACACCCTTT
>JANOEV010000156.1:0-4237 GCA_031413695.1 Burkholderiales bacterium | reverse complement strand
GAAGCCAAGGAATTACTTGTGGCGTTTAAGCTGCCGGTTCATGTTGGGGTGCTTGCTCGTACCAGGGCGGAAGCGGAGGCTGCCGCCAAGCGCTGTGGCTTCCCGGTGGTGATCAAAATTGATTCGCCAGACATCAGCCACAAAAGCGATGTCGGTGGGGTCCGGCTAAACCTGATCAATGCCAGGCAGGTTGGTCAGGCATTTGAAGCGATGATGGCCGATATCAGCGAGGCGGCACCCAAGGCCCAAGTCAACGGTGTGAATGTCCAGCCCATGTTGAAGTTTGCGCACGCACGTGAAGTATTGGTCGGCATCTCGCGCGATGCCACATTTGGTGCAATTATTTCATTCGGCACAGGCGGTGTTGCCGTTGAAGCGGTTAATGATATGGCGGTCGCACTTCCACCGCTGAACGATCCGCTTGCCAAGGCGCTCATTGAGCAAACCCGCGTTTCACGCCTGCTTGCCGCCTATCGCAATGTTCCGGCGATCGACGAACCGGCGCTGCTCGATGTGATTGTCAGAATTTCCACCATTGCCTGTGCGCTGCCGTGGATCCGCGAATTGGATTTAAACCCGGTGCTTGCACACCCGGCAGGTGCCGCAATTGTGGACGCGCGTATTGTCATCGATTCCGTCTCGCCGATGACCGATACCCGATACCATCACATGGCAATTTTTCCCTACCCGGTTGAGCTCGAGCGCGAACTCAATCTGCGCGATGGTACGCCGATCCATTTGCGCCCCATCCGGCCGGATGATGCGGCTCGTGAACGGGCTTTTGTCGCGGCCATGTCGGATACATCACGCTACTACCGATTTTTGCATACGGTCACCGCACTTTCCGACGAGATGATTGCCCGATTTACCCAGCTCGACTATGACCGCGAAATGGCGCTGATTGCGCTGACCAACGATGGTTCTGAGATTATCGGGGTCACACGATACCACCCGAATGCGAATGGCAAAAGCGTCGAGTTTGCGATTGCCATCGCCGATGCATGGCAGAAAAAAGGGCTCGGCGAAATTCTCCTGTCGAATCTGGTCGTATGCGCCAGGGAGGCGGGATATGACGCAATCGAGGGGACGATCTTGCATGGTAATACCGGCATGCAGAAACTGGCGGCAAGACTTGGATTTCAAAATGAACCGGATGCGGACTCACCGGAAACAACCCGTGTGTTGTTGTCAATGCAGTAATCAGCGAGGCCGGCAGTTATCCAGCCAACAAAAAAGGCAGCCTTGGCTGCCTTTTTTGTGATGCGCGGGATGCAATCAGGTTTCTTGCTCGAGGAAACTTTTCAATCGCTCTGAACGCGATGGATGGCGCAACTTGCGCAACTTGCGCAATGCCTTTGCCTCGATCTGGCGTATACGTTCACGCGTCACGTCGAATTGTTTGCCGACCTCTTCCAGCGTGTGGTCGGTATTCATTTCAATACCAAAACGCATCCGCAGCACCTTGGCTTCGCGCGGTGAGAGCGAATCCAGCACAACCTTGGTGACGTTCAGCAGTGACGCGTATTGTGCCGCATCAGTTGGCGCATGCGTGTTGGTATCTTCGATAAAGTCGCCCAAATGGGAGTCATCATCGTCGCCGATCGGTGTTTCCATCGAGATCGGCTCTTTGGAAATCTTCATAATCTTGCGGATCTTGTCTTCCGGCATTTCCATCTTCAATGCAAGCGTCGCAGGATCCGGTTCGAGACCGGTTTCCTGCAAAATTTGCCGCGAAATGCGGTTCATTTTGTTGATGGTTTCAATCATGTGGACCGGGATACGGATGGTCCTCGCCTGATCGGCAATCGAGCGGGTGATCGCCTGACGGATCCACCAGGTGGCATAGGTCGAAAATTTGTAGCCGCGACGGTATTCAAATTTATCGACCGCCTTCATCAGGCCGATATTGCCTTCTTGAATCAAATCGAGAAACTGCAGTCCGCGATTGGTGTATTTCTTCGCAATCGAAATGACCAAGCGCAGGTTGGCTTCGATCATTTCGCGCTTGGCGCGGCGGGCCTTGGCTTCGCCGGTGGACATCTGGCGCGCAATCTCTTTCAGATCCTTGATGGGAATCCCGACGTCCTTTTGGATCGCAATCAGGTTTTCCTGGAGTTCAACCACTGCCGGCTTAAATCGCAACAACGCCGCTGCATATGCCTTGGCGTGTGGTGCGGCAATTTCCTCGCCGATCCATTTCAGATTGATCTCGTTGCCGGGAAAGGTCTTGATAAAGTGCGGGCGCGGCATGCTCGAATTTTGCACACATAAATGCTGGATTTCGCGTTCCTTCTTGCGGACCGAGTCAACCAGACCACGCAGACCGTTACACAGCGCTTCGACCTGCTTGGCGCCAAACCGAATTTGCATCAACTCCGCCGACAACTCTTCCTGCAAATCCTTATAGGCACGCGAGCGATATCCCTTTTCGGTAAGGGCCTTTTTCATCTTTTTATAAATCTTGCGAATCTGGTTAAAGTGGACCATCGAGTCCAGCTTCAACTGGGCGAGGTTGGCCGCCGCAATTGCGCCGTCTTCATCCGCATCTTCTTCTTCGTCGAGGTCTTCATCATCCTCAAGATCTTCATCCGATAACTGCGCTTCTTTGACCTCGTCTTCGTTTGGATCGACCAAACCGTCAATGACCTCGTCAATCCGCATTTCGTCGCGCTCAACTTTGTCCGCAAGCGTGAGGATGGCTTCAATCGTGGTTGGACAGGCTGAAATCGCCTGAATCATGTGCTTCAGGCCGTCTTCAATGCGTTTGGCAATTTCAATCTCGCCTTCACGCGTCAACAGCTCGACCGAACCCATTTCGCGCATGTACATACGAACCGGATCGGTGGTCCGGCCAAACTCGGAGTCAACAGTCGAGAGCGCGGCCGCGGCCTCTTCTTCAGCGTCGTCATCCGCAACCGCCGGGGCGGCCTCGTTCATCAGCAATGTTTCGGCATCAGGCGCTTCGTCATAGACCTGAATGCCCATGTCGTTGAACGTCGTGATGATGGCTTCGATTTGCTCCGCATCGACCATGTCAGGCAAATGATCGTTGATCTCGCCATAGGTCAAAAAGCCGCGGTCCTTACCGAGTGTAATCAGACTCTTCAGTCGCTTTTTTTGCGCCTCGACATCTGCCGGCGCCATTTCGGCAGCCTTTGACAGCCTTCCCTTTGGGAACGGATATTCGTCGTGATCTTGTGCGCTTTTTGGTTTGCGGGCCATTTTTTAATCCAGATAGGGGCAGAGTTAGCCGGGTGAAAGAACCCGGGCCGTCGAATTACCCGGCCATCGTCTTTCGTGGTGCGGAAGAGGAAACAGAACCTTTAATTTTAGCACGTTGCGGCTTTTTTCAAAAGGCCTAGTTTCAAATTTTCCAATGCTGACAATGACTTATCGCCGGATACGACTGCGTTTTGTCGGCAATTTCCCAGCAAAAATGATGCCATTTATGATGTCGGGCAGTAAATACCGTTCACTTCCGGCAAAAACGTCTTGGGGCGGGCTAATGTCAGTGCAGTTCAATCGAGCCCAAGGTCGCGCGCGCGACGCATGGTGTCAGCGCGTTTGCGCGCGACACTGGCGTCCTCGCGTAGCCGGCTTAGCGCCTCTGCAAATTCGGCATCGAGATCGAGTCGATCAACGTCGACCTCGCTCAACAACAGGGAAGCCTGCTTCAACGGATAAGCATCCGGTGTGTTACGAAAATGCTCGACAATCATCGCCTGGTGCAACAATTCACCGTCGTGATCCCGAATGTACCTCGCCACGCGTGCTGCCGTGCCGAGCGACGACTCATCCTCATCGGCAACGCTGATGTCAAAGCCTTGCGCCAACGAAGGTTTGACCAACATGCGGCCGATAAGCTGGATTGCCAGGCCGGCGGCCGGCACCTTGAGCCGGGGCGCCGGAGCGCCGGCTTCCGGACCTTTTTTTCCGAATGGCTTGAACGATTTTTCGTCAGTCCATTTTTTCTTTCCTGCCGCTGCCTGCTTTTCACCGCCGCCAGAGATGTTTTGTTGTGCAACGCTGTTTGACACATTGCCAAGCTGCGGCGCTAACGGGACTGTTTCTTCAACTTCCTTCGCACTCATGCCGGTTTCTTCAACCAGCTTTCGCCGCAACATAAACGCAAGCGCTGGCGCGGTGATCTGAACAATAAAGGGCTTGACCATTGTTAATAACCGGCTGCGCCCTTCGGCGCTCGCCATATCGACTTGCGATCGCAATTCGTCAAACA
>JANOEV010000155.1:0-3008 GCA_031413695.1 Burkholderiales bacterium | reverse complement strand
CGACATAGGTCAGGATCGGCCGGCCGGCGGTAGAAACTTTTGACACCACCGGATCGCGCAGGTCGGCTGGCAGGTCGGCACGCACCTGGCTGACCGCGTCGCGCACCTCGTTGGTTGCTTCAACAACATTCTTTTCCAGATTAAATTCAACATTGATGGTGGCAGTGCCATCAAGAATGTTGGTATAGATGTGTTTGACACCCTGCAAGCTCGCTACCGCATTTTCAATCTTGCGGGCGACCTCGGTTTCGAGCTGCGCCGGCGCCGCGCCGGGCAGGTTCGCCGATACCGTAACCATCGGCAGCTCGATGTCTGGAAAATCCTGCACGCCTGACATCTTGAAGCTGACCAGACCCGCAACGGTCAGCAACATAAAAAAAACAATGGCAGGAATCGGGTTCTTGATGGACCATGCGGAAAAATTCATGGCTCGCCCGCTATTTCTTCACGGCGCTTGCCGGTGCGGCAGCGGGGGTGGTTATCCTGACAAGATCCCCATCGTTCAGAAATCCCGCGCCTTGTGCCACGATCACGGTATCGGCGGTGAGACCGGTTCGGACTTCAACCCGGTCTGAAAAACGTCGTCCGATTTGCACCTTTAATTGCTGAACACGGTTGTCCGGTTTGACCACAAACACAAATGTAAAGCCGTCACGCGTCACCAGCGCCTGTTGCGGCACCGTCAGGCCGTTGGTCTGGCCCAGCAAAAATTCACCTCGTGCGAACATGCCCGCCTTGGCAAAACGATTGGCGGCAAGATCAACATAGATTTGGACGTTGCGGGTGAGTGGATCGACTGTCGGCGCAATCATGCGCACACTACCGGCAACCGTTTCCCCTGCCGGCGTAAAAACATTCACCTTTTGGCCGACGGCGATTTTTGACAGTTCTGTCGATGTGACTTCGGCACGCCATTCAAGCCGGTTTTTGCGCACCATGCGAAATAACTCCTGCCCGCTTTGCACAACCATTCCGACCGTCGCCAGTCGCGCTGAAATGGTGCCGTCATCCGGTGCCAGTAACTGTGTGTGTCCCAGCCGGACCTGGTTGACCTTTGCCACGGCGCGTGCGGCGGCGAGTCGCGCCTCGGCGGTTTTTGCCATGGTGTTGTATTGATTGATTTGTTGTGCCGACAATGCGCCGGTCGCATCCAGGGTTTTGGCACGATCGGCGTTTGCCTGCGCCTCGGCCAGCGCGGCCTCAGCCTCGGCAACACTCGCACGCGACTGGGCAAGTTCAGCTTCGACCGTTTCTGGCGCGAAACTGGCGAGCACCTCGCCGCGACGAACAATGTCGCCAACATTTCGTCGTACGTCATTGATCCTCAAGCCCTGTGCATCCGCACCAATGATGGCTTCCTGCCAGGCGGCAATATTGCCGCTTGCACCCAAATTCGCCGCGATCGACGACGAGTTTGGCTTGATGGTGGTGACGGTCAGCGCCGGTTTGGCAGTTGCACCCGTCTTTTCATCCGCGGCGTTGGCGCGCAATGTGACCAGGGTTGCAACCCCAACCATGATTGCGAATCCGCCCGTGACCGCTACTTTCTTCCAGTGTTTCGTCAATTCGTCTTTTATCGGATTCATCTTGTATATGCTTTTGGATCGAGTGTTATTTGAAGTGAGATATTTGGATCTGGATCAACTTTTCCAGCCGCCGCCGACCGCTTTGTAAAGACTGATCCACGCTGTCAGGCGTTCGCGCACGACGCCGACCTCCGCGCCCTGCGCCATGACCACTGCACGCCGGGCTTCTTCCAATTCAGGCAGGCTGCCGGCACCAACCATTACCCGCGCTTCGGCGGCGCGCAGGAATTGCTGATAACCTTGCAGTGCTATTTGTGTGTCACCCTGGCGTTTGGCCGCGCTGTCGAGTCGGACCAACGACTCTTCAACCTCGCGCACAGCACGTAATGTTTTGCCCTTGTAGCTGGCAAGTACCTCGTCGTATCTGGCGCGCGCGACATCAACGTTTGCCGCCCGTCTTCCGGCGTCGAATATCGGCAGCGAAATTGCCGGACCATAACGCCATGAGCGCCCGGCGCTGCCGGCGACGCCCGAGAAATCGCTGTATCCGATGCTGCCGGACAAGGTGATTCGCGGAAAACGATCGGCAATGGCGACGCCGACATCGGCCAATGTCGCCGCAAGTTCGCGCTCCGCACCCGCCACATCAGGACGCTGGGAAATCGCCTCCGCCGGGACGCTGTTGATGGCGAAGCTGGCCGGTTGCGGAACCACACCGCGGCGCGCTTGCAAAATTTGCCGTAACAGCGGTTCGCTGGTTGCGGTTAATTCGGCCAACAACTTAACGGTGACATCACATTCGGCGCGCTGCTGAATCAGGCGGGCGTTGGCCTCGGCCGCACTGGCGTTGGTCAGTTGTGCGTTGGCCGGCGCTTCAAATCCTGCGGTCGATTTCAGGTTTGTCAGCCTAGCGGTCTCGGCGCGCGATTTTGCATCGATTTCATAACCGACAGTCAATACTTCGCAGGTGCGCAAATTGACGTACTGGGCGGCGACTTCGGCTGCGATCGAGACCCGCGCCTCGTGCCAGTCTGCATCGCGCGCATCCACCCGCGCCTGTGCCGCCTCACGTCCGCGCCGCGCGCCACCGACCACATCAAGCTCCCACGCCGCATCGAGGCTCAAGTATCGCGAACGTTGCACGGCATTGTTGTCGGATTGTGGATTGGTACCGCCGGCGATAATTTGGCCGCCTTGCAGCGCCTGACCAGCCTGCCCGCCTTTGCTGCGGGTGTCATCGGCGTTGGCGGTGAACGACGGAAACAAGGCCGACGTAATGCTGCGGTAACTGGCGCGAGATTGGGCAATCCTCGCCGCGGCTTGCGCGACCGTTGTGTTCTCGCGTTGTGCGTTGTCGATCAATTCCAACAGTACCGGGTCATCCCACTGTGCCCACCAATTGACCAGTGAAGCCGACTTGCCGCCGTGCGGCAGCGGTGCAACCCAGCCGGCGTGTGTGGTCGTGGATGATTTAACGTAGTC
>JANOEV010000154.1:0-1874 GCA_031413695.1 Burkholderiales bacterium | reverse complement strand
CGACAAGGTTCCCGCCTACGAACGTTATCTGGACCGCAATGTGAAATCGCTGACCGTCGCCACTCTGCAGGTGGCACTCGATGATGTGCCGCTGGTCATCCGTCCGGGTAAGGAAGCGGTGTTCGGCAACAAACGTCTGGTGCTCGACCAAACCAGCCAAATATCGTTGACCCCGTTTGCGCTTGACGACAAACGCGACGTCAACAAAATCAGCGCCTTGTCGTTGATTGATATTGTTGACGGCACATTCAAGCGCGACGCCGTCGACAAAAAAGTGGTTGTCATTGGTTATGACGGTGGCAAAATGCCGCAGCTCAAAACAGCGTTTGGTCAGATGAAAGCGCACCATATCTTCTGGCTCGGGCTGATTGACTGTTGGCGCCAGTTGCAAACAAATTCACCAACAAAGTAACCGGCATCCGTAGAAAGATGCTTCGCATTTCAAGAGAGCCAGCGATGTCAACTTACAAACAAAACGAATCGTCACCATGTTTGTTTTCCCGCTCTTCATGGTGTTTGCAACGCCTTCTTGCGTTAGCCGCGGCCGCCGTGCTGGCGCCAACATGGTCATTTGCGCAGAATACGCAGTTGCCCGCCGGTCGCGCCGCGCATAGCGGCAACATCACCAACACCGCGAGCGGCCTGTGTGTGGATGTTGCGCGCCAGTCAGGCGACGATGGTATCAATGTGCAGTTGGGCCAATGCAACAATCGCACCAGCACCTGGGACTTTATCGACCTGGGCGGCGGTGAATATGCCGTGCTCAATCGCCAAACCCGGCTTGTGCTGGACGTCGCCGGCGGCGGTTACAGCGACGGAACCAATGTGCAGCAATACACCTGGAACAACAGCGCAGCCCAACGCTGGCGTGTTGAGTCCGTTGCCAATGGCAGCGCCTTCACAATCATCAACCAGCGCAGCGGCAAATGCCTTGATATTAACGATCGTGGCACCACCCCCGGCACAAACATCCACCAGTGGCAATGCCATGGCATGGAAAACCAACAATGGCGTCTCAACCGCGCCGGCAGTTCCGGTGCATTTTTTGACAGCCCTTCGCCGGCCATCCTGCCCGGTGCCGGCACGGGTACCGCCACATCCGTGATCGGCGAGCGGCCACGCGGATCGGCAGGTGACCGCCCCTCCTACGGCGGCAAGCCGTACGGCACAGAGGAGCGCACGCTGACCGACGTCAATGGCAGGATGAACGGGCGGGTGCTGTAATCGGGAATGATTGTCAGCCGCGCGAGCGCAAAGTGTATTGATGTTGAGGGCGCCAAACGTGACGCCGGCGTAAACGTCCGGCGCGAGCGTCACGTGCGTGTTCACGAACACCCTGCCTCTGGACATGATAACGGTCACCAAGAGTGCGCCGGCCTCGGCGTTTGATGTGGACGCGACGTTCGCTTTCACCAGCACGAGTTTCGCTACCGGATCTGACAACTTTGAGTTGACACGCAGCCAATCAATCGTATTCACCGATGTGCAATACGCCGGATTCCCTGAGAGTTCGGGGCGCCTCAGCATCGTGGAGCCCGACTCGGGCAGCGGCGGGTACTTTCTCAACACCGCGGCATCGCGATGCATCGGGCAGCCGGGCAACGTGGATGTTGGCGCGCTTGGCGACTTCAATCCGATTGGCTATCGCAGCGTCAAGTGCACGGCCGTCAATATCGGGCCAGGCACGATTGTCATCATCAAGGACATGGTGCCGGACAGCGAGGACGTCGCGACCTTCAGCACCAGCGGGTTCGCCAGCCCGCCGTCCATCTCACTGGTCGACTTCATCACTGACACGGTGGTAACGAACACCGCCGCCGTGGAAGGCCTCGCGCCTGGTGTCTATACGATCACCGAGGACGCGGCAGCAGCCT
>JANOEV010000153.1:0-10996 GCA_031413695.1 Burkholderiales bacterium | reverse complement strand
GCCTTGGCCGGGCCGCTGGCAGCTTCCGTATCCGCCGGGGGATCGACACGCGGCTTGCGCGGGGCGCGCGGTTTGCGCGGGGCGGCCACAGGGCCGGCGGCGTCGCTGGCGGCGATTGTCGGCGGCGCGGTCCGGATCCCGGCTGCGGGAACCGGCGCAGAGGCTGCCGCCTCGGAGCGGGCCGCCTGTGCCGGACTGTCGCCCCGGTCCGGCGCCGGGGCGCGCGATTCGTTGCGCGGCTTGCGGGCCTGAGGCGCCTCGGGTGCCCGGTCGGTTCGCGCCGGCGCATGATTTTCGCCGCGCAAAGCGACGTCCTGCGGGTCGGCCCGGGCGGGCTGCGGCTGGGGCTCGGAGCGCGGCGGCTGATCGGGCCGCGGTCCGCGGTCGCGGTAGTTCTGGCGCGGCGGATCCTGACGGCTGCGGGTTTCCGGCGTTTCCACCAGGCCGTTCTCTTCCGCGTCGTACGCGAAATCGATCATCATCGCGCTGCGCGGAGCTGCCTCGATCGGGTCGGCACGCGGATACCCGCCCGGTTAAAGATACCACCCCGTTTGAAGGCAAAGAGCTCGAATTCAAAGTGATCAAGCTCGACAAAAAACGCAACAACGTTGTTGTTTCCCGTCGTGCGGTCATGGAAGCCTCGCAAGGTGCTGACCGTGCCGCGATGATGGAACAGTTGAAGGAAGGTTCGGTCGTCAAAGGCATCGTCAAGAACATCACGGATTACGGCGCGTTTGTGGACTTGGGTGGCATCGACGGTCTGTTGCACATCACCGATCTGGCATGGCGTCGCGTCAAACATCCGTCGGAAGTGTTGACGGTTGGTGATGAAGTCACCGCAAAAATCCTGAAATTTGACCAGGAAAAAAATCGTGTTTCGCTCGGCATGAAGCAGCTCGGCGACGATCCATGGACTGGCCTGTCACGCCGTTACCCGCAGGGTACGCGCTTGTTTGGCAAGGTCACCAATCTGACCGACTACGGATCATTCATTGAAATCGAGGCGGGTATTGAAGGGCTGGTGCACGTTTCCGAGATGGATTGGACCAACAAGAATGTACACCCGGCCAAAGTTGTATCGCTCGGTGACGAAGTTGAAGTCATGATTCTGGAAATCGACGAAGAACGCCGTCGTATCTCGCTCGGCATGAAGCAGTGCATGCAAAATCCGTGGGAAGAGTTTTCGATGTCCCACAAGAAGGGCGAAAAAGTCAAAGGCACCATCAAGTCGATCACCGATTTTGGCGTGTTCATCGGCCTGCCGGGCAATATCGACGGCCTCGTTCATCTGTCGGACATTTCCTGGAATGTGCCGGGCGAAGAAGCTGTCAAGGCATACAAGAAGGGTGACGAACTCGAGGCGGTTGTGCTTGCCATCGACATGGAGCGCGAGCGTATTTCCCTCGGCGTCAAACAGATGGATTCCGACCCGTTCACCAATTACACGTCAATTAACGACAAGGGTGCGGTTGTCAAAGGTACCGTCAAATCGATTGACGCAAAAGGTGCGACGATTGCATTGACTGACGACATCGAAGCCTATTTGCGTGCATCGGAAGTTTCACGCGAACGTGTTGAAGATATGCGTGCACACATGAAAGAAGGCGATGAAATTGAGGCGGTGATCATCAACGTGGATCGCAAGACCCGCAGCATCAATCTTTCGATCAAGCAAAAGGACGCGGTTGAAGAGAAGGATGCAATGAAGCGCATCGTCGACGATTCACCATCAAATGCGGGCACCACCAACTTGGGCGCGTTGTTGAAAGCAAAGCTCAAGCAGGGCGCGGATCATTAGTCGATCTGCAACGAGGTATGGTTGTTTGTTGCGGGAACCCTGCAGGGTATCGCTTGTTTCCGGCAGATCCCGCACAAACAGCGCACTGTTTTTTCCGGATGTTTTTGTCACGTAATCACTTGAGTGGATCCGCCTCTTGAAATCCATGACCAAATCAGAATTGATTGAGATCCTGGCAACACGTCACAATCAACTCGCACCAAAAGATGCCGAGCTTGCCGTCAAAACGATGCTCGATGCGATGGCACACACCCTGTCGCATGGTGATCGTATTGAAATACGCGGTTTTGGCAGTTTCGGATTGAACTATCGGCCGCCGCGGACCGGGCGCAACCCGAAGACCGGGGAAAAGGTGCTGGTACCGAAGAAGTATGTACCGCACTTCAAGGCCGGCAAAGAGTTGCGTGAGCGTGTTGACGAGGCTCTGGAAGCGGCAGAGCGGGCCGAGGCCGCAAAGCTTGTGGACGCCGACGGTTCGTCGCACGCCAAGCCGATGCTTCGTACCGGAACTGAGAACGATTAGGATGACGAGGCAAAACAGGCCGGGTATCGCAAGGTGCCCGGCTATTTTTTTGCCTGCGATTGATCGATATACAGATGACCGGCGCGGCGACCACTTTCAAACATAAAATGCCAATATGAATATTCTTGTCTGGATAGTTCGCGTTTTTGTGGTCTTGCTACTGGTATGGTTCGCGGCGAAAAATGCCGAGGTCGTCGCATTGAACGGCTTTGGTGCTTCATTGAGCGCGCCGCTTGCGTTGATTCTTCTGGCGTTTTTTGGTGCGGGATTGCTGCTGGGACTGATGTCGGGATTGTTGGTTATCTTCCGACTTAAACGCGAAGTCCGTACCTTGAATCGTTCATTGCAACATCGATCACACAGTGATGCGATGTCGCTTCCACCGGCGAGTCCGGCCATTGCCGGCGGCACAACTGCGCCGGCCAAGGGCAACCCCTGATGGAGGGATTATTCGGCTGGCTTCCATGGGCGTTTGTGGCAGCCGTGGGCTTTTTTGCGCTCGGCTGGTTGGGTGCACGAATCGATGTCAAGCGGCTGCTGTCGGAGTCGCGCGCCTTACCCCAGGCGTATTTCAGGGGACTGAATTTCCTGCTTAACGAGCAGACGGATAAGGCGCTTGAGGCCTTGATAGAGGCGGGTAGACAACACCCCGAAGCCGTCGAATTGCAGTTTGCGCTGGGCAGTCTGTTTCGACGTCGCGGCGATGTCGATCGTGCCTTGCGGGTACATAAGGAATTGTCGGAACGGGGTGGTTTGTCGCCGGAGCAGCGCACCTCTGCCCTTTACGAAACAGCGCTCGACTATCACAAGTCGGGATTGCTCGATTACGCCGAGCAGATATTGCGCGATCTGGTCCATCGGCGGGCAGGCGCTGACAGTCAACACAGGCTGGCGCTCGAACTGCTGTTGGATCTTTACGAGCAGGAACGGGATTGGCGCAAGGCGATTGATGTGGCTCGCATGCTGGATGCTGATTTGCCGAACGAAAGGCGCCGCTTCATCAACGAAATTGCCAACTTCTATTGTGAATTGGCGATTGAATGCAGCGCGTCCTCGGATCACCGGGAGGCAGATCGGAATATTGCGCTTGCGTTGGCGGAAAAGCCAGGTTGCGTTCGGGCGAATCTGCTAAAAGGCGAATGGCTTGCGCGCGACAATCGGCATTTGGAGGCAATCGCGACCTGGACAAATATCGAGACACAGGATCCGGCATATCTGGGCTTGGCCGCCGAGGCGATGTTTGCCTCGTATGACGCGCTGGGCGAAAGCCGAAAGGGACAAGCCGAAATGCGCCAGCTGCAGCAGCAGTATCCCGGCCTTGACCTGCTCAATGCGCTTTTCAAGGCGACCCTCGCGAGTGACGGCCCCCAGGCGGCATATCAGCTGGTGAAAGGTGAGCTGGTCAATCATCCGACCTTGGTTGGGCTGGATCGTCTACTTGAGGCGCAGGTGTTGGCTGCACCGGACGACAAAAAGCAGGAGCTGGAAATGTTGAGCGCGTTGGTGCACGCCCATGCCAGTCGACTGGCGGTCTACCTATGCAAAAGTTGCGGCTTTAAAGCAAAACAGTTCTATTGGCATTGTCCCGCCTGTGGCGGCTGGGATACTTTCCCGCCACGGCGCACCGCCGAATACGATACCGCCGAGCGGCACTTGGCGCAATTGCAGGTTGATCACATCAATAAGAAGTAAACGGTAACGCGACGTGTCTGCGTAAACAAAACAGGAGTTTGATTGAATATTAAGAATCCAAAACCGATTATTGTTGCATTGGATTTTCCGACCACAACAGCCGCACTCGCACTTGCGGAGCGACTTGATTCGAGCCTTTGCCGCGTCAAGGTTGGCAAGGAATTGTTTACGGCTGGTGGACCGCAAGTGGTCGACCAATTGATGAACAAAGGATTCGACGTATTCCTCGACTTGAAATATCACGACATCCCAAATACCGTGGGTTCAGCCTGCCGTATCGCAGCAAGCCAGGGTATCTGGATGCTTAATGTCCACGCCGCTGGTGGCCGCAAGATGCTGGAAGCTGCCGCCGCCGGAACGCTCGCCGGTACCGTGCCCGGCCGGGACAAGCCGATCTTAATTGCCGTCACAATGTTGACCAGCCTGGCCCAACACGAACTACCGGAAATCGGCCTCGAAGCCGATACCGAGCGGGTGGTCGCGCGTTATGCCCAATTGGCATTTGATGCCGGTCTTGATGGCGCAGTTTGTTCGGCACAGGAAGCATCATGGCTCAAGGCCAGGTTCGGGCCGGCGTTTAAACTGGTCACACCCGGCATTCGTCTAGCCGGCGACGCCAAGGGCGATCAGACCCGTGTTGTGACACCGGTTGATGCGATTAAAATGGGCAGTGACTATCTTGTCATCGGTCGCTCGATCACCGGTGCATACGATCCGATTGCCGCGCTCAATGCGATTGTCAATATGCTGGAAACAATCGATGCTTCTGATGTGGGTATGGCGGTGTGAAGGCATGCCAATTGTTGTTGAGTGGCTGCCGAACCATGAAGTTGCCGGTGATGTTCCGGCACATTAACCAAGATTGAATTATGAAACTTTCGGTAATTGGCACTGGCTATGTTGGGCTTGTCTCTGGCGCGTGTTTGGCTGATGTTGGCAATCAGGTGTTATGCCTCGACCTTGATGTGCGAAAAATTGACACATTAAATGCCGGCGGTATTCCAATTTACGAGCCCGGACTCAAGGAAATCGTCGCGAACAACGTCGCTGCGGGTAGGTTGCGCTTTACCACCGATATCGAGGAGAGTGTCAGCTTTGGCGACATTCAGATGATCGCGGTTGGAACGCCGCCCGGTGAAGACGGATCGGCGGATTTGCAATACGTGGTTGCCGCGGCACGTAATATCGGCCGCCACATGACCGGTCGCAAAATTGTCATTGACAAATCAACGGTACCCGTCGGGACCGCCGACATGGTTGAGACGGCGATTAATGAGGAACTGACCAAACGTGGTATTTCGGCAAAATTTTCTGTCGTGTCAAATCCTGAATTTCTAAAAGAAGGCGCGGCTGTCGAAGATTTTATGCGGCCCGATCGGATTGTTATTGGTGTCGGTCATCACGATGGGTCGGATGATCCGGAAACTATCGAGACCATGCGCAAGCTTTATGCGCCGTTTCAGCGCAGCCACGACCGTCTGATGGTGATGGACGTACGTTCTGCCGAGCTGACCAAATATGCGGCAAACGCCATGCTGGCAACCCGAATTTCCTTCATGAATGAATTGGCGCTGCTTGCCGAAAAGCTGGGGGCGGACATCGAATCCGTCCGCAAGGGAATGGGGTCGGATCCGCGCATCGGCTACCATTTTTTGTATCCCGGCATCGGCTACGGCGGATCGTGTTTCCCGAAGGATGTTCAGGCGTTGCAGCGTACCGGTGCATCAGCTGGTATTGATATGAAACTGCTCGATGCCGTCGAGCGCGTGAATTACGCGCAAAAACACGTGCTGACACAAAAAATTGTGCGGCAATTTGGTGAAAATCTGGCCGGCAGGACCATTGCACTTTGGGGGCTGGCTTTCAAACCGAATACCGACGATATGCGTGAGGCGCCATCGCTGGTATTGATCGACGACCTCACGTCCCGTGGTGCCTCGATTGTGGCCTTCGATCCGGTGGCAATGCCGGAAGCCAGACATCTGCTCGCAGAAAACAAGCTAGTCCGTTTTGCCGATAGCGCAATGTCGGCGTTGGGTGGCGCAGATGCGCTGGCGATTGTCACTGAATGGAAAACGTTCAGGGTGCCGGATTTTGCCGCTATGAAAGCGGCGCTAAAAAGCCCGATTGTGTTTGACGGCCGCAACCTCTACGAGCCGGCAACCATGGCTGAAAACGGTATCCGGTATTTTCCCATCGGCAGAAAGCAGGCGGGTTGACCATGCCGTTGATGCTGCCAAATTGTGACAATGCGCGGGTGCTGGTGGTCGGGGATGTCATGCTTGACCGATATTGGTTCGGCGAGGTCTCGCGTATTTCGCCGGAAGCGCCGGTGCCGATTGTGCATGTCAAAAAAACCGAGGAGCGCCCGGGTGGTGCCGCCAACGTCGCGCGCAACATCGCCTCGCTTGGTGGAAAGGCCACGTTACTTTCTGTCGTCGGCGATGATGAGGCTGGCCGCGTGCTAACAGACCTGTTGGCCAAAGAGAATGTGACAACCCATTTTCACAAAGATGCGTCGCTACCAACCACGGTCAAGCTGAGGGTGATCGGACGCCAGCAACAGTTAATGCGCATTGACTTCGAAACGCCGCCGTCACGTGAAGTGCTGGAAGACAAACTTGATGACTTCGAGTCCATGGTCGACGCGCACGATATCGTCATTCTGTCCGACTATGGCAAGGGTGGATTGACCCACGTTACCAAGATGATTGACGCGGCCAAACGTCACGGCAAACGTATCATGATTGATCCAAAGGGTGACGATTATTCGAAGTATCGTGGCGCCACCTTGCTCACCCCCAACCGAGGTGAGTTTCGTGAAGTGATGGGACGCTGGCGTGATGAAGCCGACCTTGAAACGCGCGCAGCAAAACTCCGCGATGACCTCTCGCTTGACGCCTTGTTGGTGACGCGCTCGGAAGAAGGTATGTCGCTGTTCACCGCATCCGGTGCAATGCACGAGCCGACCCAGGCGCGCGAGGTATTTGATGTTTCGGGTGCCGGCGATACCGTCATTGGGACGGTTGGCTTAATGCTTGCCGCCGGTATGGATATGACCGCCGCCGTCAAAATCGCCAATCGTGCGGCCGGGGTGGTCGTCGGCAAGCTCGGTACCGCGACGGTATCACGTGCCGAACTGGCCGCCGCTTTGTGATTACAACCTAACGAAAACGCTCATGACCTACATTGTTACCGGCGCGGCCGGCTTTATCGGCGGCAACATCGTCAAAGCACTCAACGCCCGCGGCATCAGCAATATCGTCGCCGTCGACAATTTGAAGCGCGCTGACAAGTTCAAAAATCTGGTTGATTGCGAAATTGCAGAATACGTCGACAAACAGGATTTTTTGTCGGTCGTCGAGTCCGGCGAATTGCCTGGCGATATCGAGGCATTGATTCATCAGGGGGCCTGTTCGGATACGATGGAGACCGACGGCCATTACATGATGGAGAATAACTATCGTTATTCGCTGTCGTTGTTTGAGTGGGCGCTGGAGGAGGGGGTGCCATTCATTTACGCTTCCTCGGCGTCGGTCTACGGCGGTGGCACGACCTTCAAAGAGGCACGTGAATTCGAGTCGCCGTTAAACGTGTACGGTTATTCCAAATTTTTGTTTGACCAGGCCGTGCGCGCCCGCGTCGGAAATGATTTCTCGGAAGCACCGTCGCAGATTGCCGGGTTTCGCTACTTCAATGTTTACGGGGAGCGGGAATCGCACAAAGGGCGGATGGCGTCGGTTGCCTATCATTTCTTTAATCAATATCGCGCAACCGGCAAAGTGCGTGTGTTCGCGGGTAGCGACGGCTATGCCGATGGCGAACAACGACGTGATTTTGTTTCGGTTGAGGACGTCGTCAACGTTAATTTGTATTTCCTTGATCACCCCGGTATTTCCGGTATTTTTAACCTCGGGACGGGACGCAGCCAGACCTTTAATGACGCCGCCGTGGCAACGGTCAACGCCTGCCGTGCACTCGAAGGCGGGTCGCCGCAAACATTGGCACAAATGCTTGCGGCGGGAACGATCGAATACATTCCCTTCCCGGAAGCCCTAAAGGGAAAGTATCAAAGCTTTACACAGGCGGATCTACGTAATTTACGCGATGCCGGGTATGACTCGACCTTTTTGTCGGTCGAGGAAGGTGTCGGCAAGTACATTCCCTGGTTGGCAAAGAGCACAATATAAGAAGGGCGTTTGAACCGTTGGCCGGTATGTCACTGCCGGGCGTCAGTTGTCTTGCAGACTCGTGCAGTTGTGATCTGGTCCGTTTGCTGTTGCGATCGCGACTGGACGATACCAATGCAACACTGTCGCCGAACTTCTATGTCAACCGCCAACGTCGTCTCGCGTTTTTCAAATGCAAATGATGTGCCCACATGGCGTTGATCGATAATTCGAAGGCACGAAATTGATGTAACGATTTACCCGCTGCAAAAACTCACTCACAGGAGAACCCATGAAAAAGATCCTCGCCGCAATCGTCGCGTTTTTTGCGATGATGACCGTTGCATTTGCAGCTGTCAACGTGAATACCGCCACCAAAGCCGAACTTGCGACACTGAACGGCATTGGCGACTTCAAGGCTCAGGCCATCATTGACTACCGTACCAAGAACGGCCCGTTCAAGTCCATGGCCGATTTGGACAAGGTTCCCGGTATTGGTGAAGGCACGCTGAAGAAGATTGAGAAAGAGGTCACGCTTTCAGGCAAAACAACCGTCGCCGCCGCCGAACCAAAGAAGGATGCTGCGCCGACAAAAGCCGAGGCTAAAGCCGCCACACCAGCTGCGCCTGCCGCACCGGCTAAAGCCGATACCAAGGCAGTCCCAGCGCCTGCGCCGGTAAAAGCCGATACCAAGGCAGCACCAGCCCCAGCGCCTGCCGCACCGGCTAAAGCCGATACCAAGGCGGCACCAGCACCAGCCGCGCCTGCCAAGGCTGACGCCAAGAAAGACACAAAAGCCGTTGCTGCTGATGCCAAGAAGGCAGACAAGAAAGAAATGACTGCCGCTGAGAAAAAAGCCGCTGCTGGAGAAGAGAAAAAAGCAAAGGCCGAGGCCATGAAGAAGGACGCTGCCGACAAAAAGGCCGCCGCTGAGGCTGAAAAGAAAGCCAAAGCTGAAAAAGCCAAAGCCGACAAGGCAGCAAAGGCAGAAAAAACCGACAAGCCGAAAAAGGATGACGGCAAGAAGGACGACGCCAAGAAAGATGCGCCGAAGAAAGACGCTGCAAAAGCAGACGCTGCAAAAGCAGACGCGCCGAAAAAATAACGTTTCGGTCAGTCAACAGCCCCGTTACCGAAACCGGTGCGGGGCTTTTTTGTGCCTTTCAGGATCAGTCGGCCAGCCGGCTAAATTCAGTCGCGATTGGCACGCCTTTGGCAAGCGTCTGATAAACCACGCAGTAACGCTCGGTGAGTTTTTTAAGCGTGTCGAGCTGCGCATCGTTGGCGTCGGTAGCGAGCGCAAACGTCAAGTGGATTGCCGTAAAGCCGACCGGCGCAGACTTATCAACCCCGAGTGTGCCGCGAAAATCAAGATCACCATCTGCGCTGATTTTTGAATCACGAATTGTCACGCCGATCGCAGTGGCCACGGCAGCAAGCGTCACGCCGGCACATCCGACCAGCGCTTGCAGCAGCATGTCACCCGAACAGGCAAGTGAACCGTCACCGCCGGTAGCCGGGTGCAGGCCCGAGCGTGTGACGCCGAGGTGACTCGGCACATCACATGCAACATGCTGCTGGGCTACCCGACCCCCGGCGTGTAGTACCAACCGGGCGGTACCAGGCTTATCGCGATAAAGGGATTTGAGTGGCGACTGGGCGGCCGCGAGTTTTTCAGCAAGTGTCGCAATGGTATTGGTCATACGGTTTCAGATTATGAGTTGGCAACGGCGCATCGAGTGCGGCAATGATAGCGTCGATGTCATCCAGACGCGCGGATTTTGATGCCCCCGGACGGATGTCGTGTCGGATCGTCGCCCCGTCTGTCCCTTTATTTAACAGCACCAGCACGCGGTCAGCAAGATTGACCGCCTCTTCGGGGTCGTGGGTGACGATAACAGTGGCGGTCTGATGTTTGGCGGTTACCTTTCGTGTCAAGCTATGCAGGCTGCGGCGCGTCAGTACGTCGAGTGAGGAAAACGGCTCATCCATCAGCAAAACGTCCGGCTCGCGAACCAGCGCCCGGGCGATGGCAACCCGTTGTGCCATTCCGCCGGAGAGCGCCTTTGGCAAGTATCCGCGGGCGTTTTCAAGCAAAACTTCCTCAAGAAGCTCATCAATGCTGGACTTTCTTGAATCAATATCAAGCCCAAAGCCAATATTCTCTTCAACATTCAGCCATGGCATGAGGCGAGGCTCTTGATAGACCATACCAATCACGTTCTGATTGTTATGTGTGCCGTGAATGGCAATGCTGCCGTCAAAGGTCCGGTCGAGGCCGGCAATCGCGCGAAGTAACGTGCTCTTGCCACAACCAGACGCGCCGAGCACAGCCACAATTTCACCTGCCGCAACGTTAAACGAGACGTGGCGAAGCACCGCACGTCCGGCAAATATTTTGCGTTGCAGGTCGACCAGCAAACGCGGGTTCATAGTGGGCCACCTTGTAAATTGGCAACATCACGCCAACCCAATACGCGGCGCTCAATCGCCACCAGCAAGCTGTCACTCAATTTGCCCAACAAGGCCAACGTGATGATGGCAACAAATACCAGATCCGCACGGCCGGTTTCCCGCCCATCAGTCAGCAAATAGCCCAGCCCGGATGTTGCGGCAATCAGTTCCGCCGCTACCATAAACATCCAGCCGAGGCCGAGGCTCGATCGCAATCCCGTGATCAAGCCGGGTAGTGATGCAGGCAGGTAAATCGTGCGCAAAAGCTGCGGCACGGCGTCCGTATCGCCGACTTCAGCCTCGAGTGGCACACAGGTTTCAGTCACGAACCGCCGGACCTGTTCGATCAGGGCGGCGCGG
>JANOEV010000152.1:0-8387 GCA_031413695.1 Burkholderiales bacterium | reverse complement strand
AAGCGCCAATACGTTCCCTTGCGTGCAATGCCGATGACATGCATGGTTTTGACCGGTGTCTTGGCCTGGCATTCGGCGGCGCGAAAGGAGCTGAAATCATGTTCGCCGACGAGATGCCGCGCTGCCGCCTCCATGGGCGCAAGCTCAAGCGTGCGAAACACCCATCCAACTCGACCGCTTTCGATGCTTGGGCGGGTCGCGGCCTCGCGAAGAACGTAGCAATAGCGACGCCGCAAGGCGCGAGACCTGGCGTGGAACTCTGGGCTTGTTTCGCGTGCCCACTCGACGGCGATATCAGGCGGCAAAAAGCGATTGGTGCCGCGCACCCAGGAGCGCTCTTCGCGCCGCAAGTTGGTATCCAGATGGACAACCTGCATCAAGGCATGCACGCCAGCGTCGGTTCGCCCGGCGCAGAGCGTGGCGACGCGTTGCGCGGCAAAGCTCGATAGTGCACCTTCCAGCTGGTCTTGCACCGTACGGCCCGAGGCCTGGCTTTGCCAACCTTCGTAGGCATGGCCGTTGTAGCTGATGCCTAAGGCTAACCTCACCTTGGCGTCATACCGGTCGCGCCAACAGGCTTGCGGGCTCAACCCAGCTGGGACAAAACCTTCTGGGCGCGTGCCTTGAGGCTGCCGCTAGCCTGTGCCATGACCTCCTCGATCAGACTGCGCGCGCCATCGTCGTCGCCGATCGCGCGGAACTCTTCAGCCAGTGCGAGTTTCATGGCCAGCGGATCATTTTCGTCCAATGGCCCCTCGGCGCGGCCGCGGTGAGTTTGTCGTGCGACAACACAGAATATGCGGGGCGTTTGGCCGGCGCGTTGTATTGCGCCGTGGTGATGGCCTCAACCTGTTTGACGCGCCGCAGGGGATCGTTGGTTTGCCTGATGATGGCGTCGGCGAAGGCGTACCATGACGTCACGCCGGTGGCGGTGACGTGATACACGCCGCCGGCGACGGCGAGTTCGGCCGCGCCATTCTTGAATTCGACCATCTGTTGTGTGGCGTTCGCCACATCGCGCACCCAGGTGGGCGAACCGAGCTGGTCGTCGACAATCCTGAGCCGGTCCCGCTCGCGCGCCAGCCGCAACATCGTCAACAAAAAATTGTGCCGGCGGTTTGAGTAGAGCCATGCCGCCCGCAGGATCAAATGGCGTTTTGCAACGGCTGAAACCGCCAACTCACCCGCCAATTTGGATTTGCCATAAACACTTTGCGGGGCAACCCCGTCGGTTTCGCAATACGGCTTGCCGTCGTCACCGGCAAATACATAGTCGGTTGAATAATGAACCATGAGTGCATCGCAACGGTTTGCTTCCTCGGCCAGGATGCCGGGCGCAACCGCATTGACTTGCATCGCCAGCGCCGCCTCGGTTTCGGCCTGATCAACCGCCGTATACGCCGCGGCATTGACGATCAGTGCAGGCTTGAGGTCGCGGACAACGGTACGAATCTGGTCAGGCCTGGTCAGGTCGAGCTGGCTGCGATCGAGGGCGACGACTTCTATGTTGTCAAACGCCGCAAAGGTGCGCGCAAGTTCGTACCCAAGCTGGCCGTTTTTGCCGGTGATCAGGATGCGTGGTCGGTTCATGTCGCCCAAAATGTTTCCGCGTCAGCCAGCAATGGCGCATCGGCGTCGGCGGGTTTTAACTGTGGCGGGCCTGACCGGTCAACCGGCCAGATGATATTTAACGCCGGGTCGTTCCAGCGCAGACTGCGTTCATGCGCGGGTGCGTAATAGTCGGTTGTTTTGTACAAAAATTCAGCGTGCTCCGAGGTCACCAGAAAGCCATGCGCGAACCCTTTCGGGACCCACAACATTTTTTTGTTTTCCGCCGATAGATAGATGGCAACGTGTTGACCAAATGTGGCGGATTGGCGGCGCAGATCAACCACGATGTCGAACACTTCGCCGGCCACCACGCGCACCAGTTTTCCCTGCGATTGTGCAATCTGATAATGCAAGCCGCGCAGCACACCACGCGCGCTCTTGGAGTGATTGTCCTGGACAAAACGATCCGTCACGCCGGTCATCTCGGCGAATTTTTTCTCGTTAAAACTCTCGAAAAAAAAGCCGCGCGCATCACCATACACCGTGGGTTCGATTATTTTGACGCCGTCGATGGCGGTATCAATGACGCGCATCAGTAGAGCGTCTCGGACAACATGCGGGTCAGGTACTGCCCGTAGGCGTTTTTGAGCATCGGTTTGGCGAGCGCTTCGACCGCCGCCGCATCAATCCAGCCCTGACGGAAGGCGATTTCCTCCGGACACGCGACCGTGAGTCCCTGGCGCCGTTCAATGGTCTCGATGTATTGAGATGCCTCGAGCAACGATTCGTGGGTGCCGGTATCGAGCCACGCCATGCCGCGACCCATGGTTTCGCAATTGAGCTCGCCGCGCTCGAGATAAAGCCGGTTCAAGTCGGTGATTTCGAGCTCGCCGCGTTTGGATGGTTTGAGCGTTTTTGCCAGCGCGGCGACTTGATTGTCGTAGAAATAAATACCGGTCACGGCATAACGTGATTTTGGCTTTTCCGGTTTCTCTTCAAGCGAAATCACCCGTCCCGCGCGGTCAAATTCGGCCACACCGTAACGCTCGGGGTCCTGCACCGGATAGGCAAAGACGGTGGCGCCGGATGGCCGTGCCGCCGCGCGCTGCAGCAATCCCGACAAATCGTGGCCGTAAAAAATGTTGTCACCCAATATCAGCGCCGATGGTGCATCACCGATGAATTGTTCGCCGATCAAAAATGCCTGGGCCAACCCGTCCGGTGACGGTTGTACGGCATAGGTCAGGCTGAGGCCCCATTTCTTGCCGTCGCCCAACAACTCTTCAAAGCGGGGTGTATCCTGCGGCGTCGAAATAATCAGGATGTCGCGTATGCCCGCCAGCATCAATGTGGTCAGCGGGTAATACACCATCGGCTTGTCATAGATCGGCAGCAACTGTTTCGAAACCACCTGCGTCACCGGATATAGCCGTGTTCCAGAACCACCGGCCAGAATAATCCCTTTGCGATTCATGCGGCCCGCCCGTATTGTGTGTTGATCCAGTCGCGATAACTGCCGGAGGTCACACCGTTGACCCACTCTTGATTGTCAAGATACCAGCGGATGGTTTTTGCCAACCCGGATTCGAAGGTTTCGTGGGCCCGCCAGCCGAGTTCGGTTTCGAGTTTGGTCGCGTCGATTGCATAACGTTGATCATGCCCCGGCCGGTCTTTGACAAACTGGATTTGCACCGCGTATTTGGCACCGTCGGCACGCGGCTGCAATTGGTCGAGCGTGTCACAGATGGCGTGAACAACATCAAGATTGTTGCGCTCGTTTCGGCCACCGACATTGTAGGTTTCGCCGATGCGGCCGTTCTCCAACACCATGCGAATCGCGCGGCAGTGATCGAGTACATACAACCAATCACGCACGTTGCGGCCGTCGCCGTAAACCGGCAGCGCCTTGCCGGCGAGGGCATTGGTAATCATCAGCGGAATCAATTTCTCCGGAAAATGATACGGGCCGTAATTATTCGAGCAATTGGTGGTCAAGGTCGGCAAACCATAGGTGTGTTGATGTGAGCGAACCAAATGGTCGGACGCCGCCTTCGACGCGGAATAGGGGCTGTTGGGCTCATAACGGTGGGTTTCGGCAAACGGCGCGTCATCGACGCCGAGCGAGCCATAGACTTCGTCGGTCGATATGTGCAAAAAGCGGAACCCCGCTTTTGCCGCAGCGTCCAGTGACGCAAAATAGCCGCGTGCTGCTTCGAGCAGGTTGAAGGTTCCAACAACATTGGTGGCGATAAATTCACCCGCGCCCTGAATCGATCGATCGACATGGCTCTCGGCGGCAAAATTAATAATCGCACGGGGTTTGGTATCGGCGAGCAATGCGTCGAGCAACACCCGGTCGCCAATGTCGCCTTTGACGAAGCGGTAGCGCGGATCAGCGGCGACATCCTCAAGTGAATGCAAATTGCCCGCATAGGTCAGTTTATCGAGGTTGACAACCGGTTCTGCGCAATTGGCAAGCCAGTCGCGGATAAAATTGGAGCCGATAAAGCCCGCACCGCCGGTGACAATAATCATGAAATGTTGGGCGCGCCGCAAATATGCGCTGGGCGCATGCTGGGCACGATCGGGTGACTAAAGCTCGACATTTTAGCAGTATGCCGCCGCCAGCCCTACGATGACTTTTTGGTCAATTCGATCAATTTGGCGTATTTCGCAAATGCGGCAAAACAACCAATTGCGACATGCGCAAATCCGGGGCCGCCGTCGAGAAAACCGCGCCGCAGAAAATAAAACTTGATGAACCGCGTCACCGGACTCAGAAAGAGTTTCCAGTAACCCGCGCGCACACCCTGCTCATAAAGCGACTCGGCATGGATCGATGAATAGCGGTTTTGTTTGAGCAGATAGGTCGAAATTTCCTCGGCAGATTCATGCAACAAATCACCCTTGAGCTTGCCGACCGACTCGGTGGTGATGACCGCCTCGTGTACCGGGTCGTTGCTCCAACTGGCAAACTGACGGTGAAACAACCGCAGCGACCAGTCCGGATACCCCTCGCCATGGTTCAACCAACGTCCAAAAAAACGGTTGCGGCGCGGCATTTGGTAGGCCTTGAAGACCGGCGCCGCCAATGTCGCGCGAATGCTCGCCTCCAGCGCCGGGGTGGCGCGCTCATCGGTATCCAGGCACAACACCCAGTCATATTTGGCCTCGGTGACGGCAAACTGTTTTTGTTTACCAAAACCCAGCCATTCTTTTTCGATCACGCGGCAACCACGCACCGCCGCGATGGCGCGGGTTTCGTCGTCCGAACCCGAGTCGACCACCAGAATATCGTCGGCAAATGACACGCTGTCGATGCAATCGGCAATTTGGGCTGCTGCGTTTTTGGCGATGATGCAGACAGAAATCGGAAATTTTTGGGTCATCTTGCGTGAAATTCTACGCGAACGCGGCCGGCGATGCGTTTGAATGTCCGGTTGCCGCGCCATGCGGGATGGATGCACGTAAAATCAAACAATGCGCATCCTGCTTGTCAAACTCTCATCACTCGGCGACGTGGTTCACAATTTGCCGGTCGTAAGCGATATCCGGCGGGCATTCCCCGATGCGACCATTGATTGGGTGACCGAGGCGCAGTATGCGCCGCTGGTTGCGTTGCACCCGGCAATCCACGCTGTTTTCCCGGTGCATTTGCGGGCATTAAAAAAAACCTGGTGGCGGCCGTCGTGCTGGCCTCGGTTTTTTGATGACAAGGCGAGGCTCGCTGCCCAGCGCTATGACTTGATCATCGATACGCAGGGGCTGGTCAAGAGTGCGTTGGTTGCGCAGTGGGCGAATGGACCGATCGCCGGTTTCGACCGCGAAAGCGTGCGGGAGCCGTTCGCCACGCGCTGGTATCAACAAATGGTTGTGGTTGCGCGTGAATGCCACGCTGTGGTGCGCAATCGCGCGCTTGCGGGCGGTGTTTTGAAAACCGAAACGACTGCGCAGTGTGATTACGGGCTGTTGATTCCCGATGCATCGCCCGACCGTGTGCCCGCAACGACCTGCCCCTATGTGGTGCTGATGCATGCGACCAGCCGGCCGGACAAAACCTGGCCGCTGGCATCGTGGCTGACATTGGGCCGGTTATTTAACGAACGCGGCTGGCAGGTTGTGTTGTTATCCGGCAATAGCGATGAACACCGGCGCAGCGGTGAAATTGCCGCAGGGTTGACCAATGCGCGTGCTGTCGAAGCCATGCCATTAAATGAGGTGGCGGTGTTGCTTGCAGGTGCGCATGCCGTGGTCGGCGTTGACACCGGCCTCGCGCATTTGGCGGTGGCATTAAACCGTCCCACTGTCGGCATTTACCTCACCACCCGTCCGGCGCTGACCGGGCTGTATGACGGAACAAACCCGCCCACGCGCATCAACAATCTCGGCGGCGGATCTGTTGCCCGACCGGCGCACGTTTCGGTGGATGCGGTGATCGACGCTGTTGATGCGGTGTTGCATTGATGTGGCGTTTTTTATATAGCGTGTTGTTTCATCTGGCGATGCCGCTGGTGCTGATACGTCTCTGGTGGCGTGGTCGGTCGGAGCGCGGCTATCGGAAAAATATCGGCGAACGCTTCGGGTTTGCCGGTGATTTGCCGGCAAAACAAAACGTCGTGTGGATTCACGCCGTCTCCGTCGGTGAAGTGCGCGCCGCCGCACCGTTGATCGGCAAATTGCGTATCGCGTTTCCGCAAAATCCAGTGATGCTGACCTGTATGACGCCGACCGGCAGGCGCACCGCGCGCGAACTGCTGCCGGATGATGTTGACGTGCGTTATGTGCCCTACGATTTGCCATGGGCACTGGCGCGATTCATCCGGCGCACCCGGCCGCGTATGTTGATCGTGATGGAAACGGAGTTGTGGCCGAACTTGATTGCCGTCTGCCATGCGCACGCTGTGCCGGCGTTTTTGGTCAATGCCAGACTGTCGGCGAAATCGCAACAGGGCTATCTTAAATTCGCCGCGATCCGCTCACTTGCGCGCGATACGATGCAGTCCTTTACGGCGGTGGTGGCCCAGTCGGAACATGATGCGACCCGCCTTAAGTCGCTCGGCGCGCGGGATGTGCATGTCACCGGCAATATGAAGTTTGATCTGGCACTCGATGACGCGGCGGTTGCGCGCGGACTTGGCTGGCAGGCGGCGTTGAACGGGCGCCGCGTGATCCTGCTGGCAAGCACGCGCGACAACGAGGAGTTATCACTCGCGCGGGCGTTCAGGCAGGTATCAGACTGGCCGGCCGGCCACGCAAAAGACTCCGCCACCAGGTTCAAACAACGGCCGCTATTGGTGGTGGTGCCGCGCCACCCGACACGTTTTGATCACGTTTTTGCGCAGCTGCAAAACGACGGTTTTGTCGTCACGCGCCGGCGTTTGTTTGATGACGTTGCTGAAACAACAAAAGCCGAATTGGCAGGCGCGGATATCCTGCTTGGCGATTCAATGGGTGAAATGCACGCGTACTACGCAATGTGTGACATTGCCATTATTGGCGGCAGTTTTCAGCCTCTAGGCGGGCAAAACCTGATCGAAGCGGCCGCACTCGGCAAGGCCATCATCATGGGACCGTCAACCTACAATTTCAGCGAGGCGGTGCAACTGGCAACGGCAGCCAATGCAATAGTTTCGGTGACCAGCGCCCGCGCCGCAATGGCTGCTGCAAAAACATTGCTCGCTGATCCCGACCGCGTGCGGCAACTCGGCACAAATGCGCAGACGTTTGCCCAGGCGCACGGTGGCGCAACCGACCGCACAATCGCCATCATCGAATCAAAAATTAAATGACAAACGCCATTATTGGCGAGGTTCTTGGGGTAAAAATGCCTGAAGATCCCCGCCAATAATGGCGTTTGAAAAACGGTACGATGTGATAGCTGCGGCAGCAGCGAATTAGTTTTGCAGCAACCGGTTTACCTCGAGCAAATCGTCTTCCGTCAAGCGGCCGGCGGCTGACTTCAAGCGCAGCTGCGACAACACGGTGTTGTAACGCGCCTGCTGCAAATCGCGACGGGTTTGAAATAAACGTTGTTGTGCATTCAGCACGTCAACGTTGGTTCGTACACCGACATCCTTGCCCAACAAGGTTGAGTCGAGTGAGGCCTTTGACGAGATCAGCGACGCTTCAAGCGCCTTGACCTGCGCCACACCGCTGGTGACATTTAAAAATGACGTGCGGACGTTTTGGCCGACGGTGCGTTTGGTGTTTTCAAGATCCTGTTCGGCGCGTTCGCGGTTCGACAATGATTGGCGAATGCGCGACTGTGTACCGCCACCCTGATACAGCGGAATATTCAACACCAGTCCGATGTTGGTTGACTTCGAGGTGAACGGAATACCAGTCGAGGGGGCATCGGTGTAACCGTAGCTGCCGGTCAAATCGAGCGTTGGCAGATGGCCTGACTTGCTGCGATCAACTTCTTTCAGGGCAATTTCATACACGGCACGCAATTGGGCGATGGTCGGGCTCGCTTCTTCGGCACCTTTTACCCAGGCCAGCGAATCAGCCGGTGATGGCAGCGCGAGTGCGGCATTATCACGCAATGGTGAAAGCGAAGGGGCGTTCTTGCCAATCAACTGCTGCAGGGCATTCTTCTTGATTTCCAGATCGTTCTGGTCGGCAATTTCCCGCGCGACAGCAAGGTCAAATGCCGCCTGCGCTTCATAGGTGTCGACAATGGTTGAGGTGCCGACTTCGTGCCGCTGCGGCAGACGGTCGCTTCGCACCAACGGCTGAGGAAGTTGACCGCCTTGAGGCCGATGCCGTGGAGGCCGCCGGAGGTTTTGTAGCTTTGCTTGTCGAACTTGGCCCCCATGTTGAGGTTGGTCATGACG
>JANOEV010000151.1:0-2598 GCA_031413695.1 Burkholderiales bacterium | reverse complement strand
GGTCATCGCGCGTGGCTTGCTGTGTGGCTGCATACCGTGGCTATCGGTGTACATCTCGCCGGGGCAGATCGCATCAGTCGGGCCAACCACTTCGGCACCGACCGGCAGATTGGCGGCCTGGGTCACGCGGCCGGTATGCATCAACTGAATAAAGATTTTGCCGCCCTTGGCGTGCACTGCGTCGGTGGTGAGTTTCCAGCCGGCCACCTGCGCGGCGTTAAACAAACCCGGAATACGCGGGTAGCCGAGCCCATTGGCGGAAGGCGAGGTGCCTTCGGTGATGATCAGGCCGGCGCTGGCGCGCTGAGCATAATATTCGGCCATCAGCGCGCTGGGCGTGTTGGCGTCCACCGCGCGGCTGCGGGTCATCGGTGACATCACGGCACGATTGACCAATGCCAGATTGCACATTGCGTACGGGGAAAACAGATTGGTGGTTGACATGGTGGTCCTGAGGGGGGAGAAGAAAAAGGCGGGTGTCGATGGAAAAGTCGAAATCTGTGTGGACGATGCATAACGCGCGCAGCGTGGCGTTGATATTGGGGTTGGTTTGTCGAAGTCAATGGCGAACAGCGATCAAAATTTGCAGGTCAGATTCAGCGCCCTGCAACATGGCGACCATGCTTCGGCCTATCCGTTAGCGCCAGCAACGCAAAACTCACCAACCAATGGGTCACGACAAAATCACCCCCGGTGACGTGCGGTATGGCGGCGGCGAGGTGGCGATTGGCGGCAGCATCAAATGCCGCCTTGTGTTGCGGGAGTTTTGGCGCGAGCGCGCGCAGGCACCACGCGCGTGACAGATTCAGACCGTCAAGATGCACCAGCTGGCCGTCGGTGCGTGAGCCGACCGTAACCGGCGTCAACCAGACCTGCATTGCCTTGCCTGTGGGTTTGAATTGCCGCCACCAATCGGCAAAGGTTGCGCCACGCACCTCGCTCATCAGCATCGCTTCGCACAGCCCCGCAGACAAAAAATCACTGCCACTCGGCTCGTATTGCGCCGGGTAGTTTTTGTCATGATCAAACCAGCGATGCGCAGCGGCGACCAGCGCGCGTTTTAAAACGACATTGCGCTGCTTTTTTGCGTAGCGCAGCGCCAGCGTCATGGCAAAGGCGCTGTTGGCGTGGGTGCCTGCGCGCTGGGGATAGTGCGATAGCGGCAGAAATTCGCACCATAGTTCGATTACCTGCGCCACAATCGGCGCAATGCAATTTGCCCAGCGTTTGGCCGGGGCATGTTGGTCGGCGTAGTCCAGCAATTCGCTGTGCAATTGCAGCAGCCACCCCCAGCCGTAGGGCCGTTCAAAGCCGGGATGTTGTTGCAGGTAAGTCACTTCGGCACGCGCGTTTGCCGCTGTGAAGCGAGCCGCAAAATGCTGATGTATCGCTGCCCGCTGCGGCAACGTTGCATCCAGCTGCAACAAACGAATCAACGACCAATGCATATGCACACTCGAATGCCAATCGTAGCTGCCGAAAAAAATCGGATGCAGCAAGTGTGGTGCCGCACGATCATCGTCGCTGTATTGCAGGTGTTGTGATGCGTACGGGTAGCGTTGCGCGAGGCAATGCAGGGCGCAATCGGCGAAGGCGATGGCGGTGGGGCGGTCTGCGGTGATTGACGTCGACGTCATCGGCTGCGACGCAGCATATGCAGGTTGAGGCTTCGAGACTGCTTCATGTTTGACCATTCGAGTGTGGCGATATGGTCAAGATAATAGCAATCCCGGCTTGGTTGGCGTGAAAGTGGGTGGGAATCAACGCTTTCAAACCACCTTCCGCCATCACAAACCGGCGGCGAAACGGATGTCAACGCGATGCTGCGGGGAGAAATCCTCGATCGACGCCGATCAAAATCTGGCGTATCAATTCAACTGACTTGGGGGATTCCAGCGCGGCCGAATGGATACTTTTGGTCTTGTCGATGGAGGCGGACACGTCGACATCAAAAACGTTGTCCCACACATTGCTGCGGTCGGCGATGCCGCTGCGGCCGAGCCGCCGTGTGCCGAAGTGCTTGAGTCCGGCGGAAGCGCCGAGCACTTGATCAAGCCCGGTGTATAACGCACCGATGCGGTAACAAAGGTTCGACATCAGGCTGCCATCCGATGCGTTGGCCTGGTCCTTCTGGAAGAGATCGTTATCGACGTCGGCGGCGACCATCACCAGTTGGTGAATGAGTGTGACAAGTTGCGGGCTGTTGAGCTTCTTGGCGGCAATCGCGAGTGCGTTTTGCACAACGAAGTTGCCCATGCTGTGCGCGATCACCGAAATTTTGGCTTTGCATTGTTTGTCCGGCTGGGACACAGCGAGGCGCTGCATGGCGACGATGTGGTCGTGCAACGTGACCAGCGTATCGGCCAACAGCGGGGCTGACGCGCGCGCATCCTCGCGATCAGGCAAATAACCTGTAACCGAGCCGTTCGATGGCCAGGTATAGAGCACCAGGGCGCCGAGGCTTTTTGGTCCGCGGTAGAGCCGTTTGCACAAATCGGCATAACGCGTCGCCGCATCCTGCCAGCCGACGTTGTACCCGTGCACACTGGAGTGCCGGGATCAGGCGATCGGGCTCGAGACTTCGCCAGCGTTGCACCC
>JANOEV010000150.1:0-6440 GCA_031413695.1 Burkholderiales bacterium | reverse complement strand
CCATGCTTCCGGAATCATCATCATCATTGCGTGGGCAAGTGAATAGCCTCCCATCACCAGCATTTCAAGGCAGTTATCAAACGACGCTGAATCTGATTGGCCGTCGTAAATCAGCGGCCAGATTTTTTTCAGGTCGTCCTTGAGGATCGGTGAGGCGATTGACTGCTGACGCGCGCGAATCCAATTGACGTTGCCACGTAATGTGTTGATTTCACCATTGTGTGCCACCATCCGAAACGGATGCGCAAGATCCCATGTCGGAAAAGTGTTGGTTGAAAAACGCTGGTGGACCAGCGCCAGTGCGGTGACCATCGAAGGATCTTGCAGATCGGTGTAGTACTTGCCGACCTGGTCGGCGAGCAACATGCCTTTGTAGACAATGGTGCGCGTTGAAAAGGAGGGGACATAAAACTCTTTGCCGTGGCGCAGGTTGAGCGCCTGAATCGCGTGGCCGGCACCTTTGCGGATGATGTACAGCTTGCGTTCGAGGTCGTCTTGCGACATGTCACTGGCACCACGCGCGACAAACACCTGACGGATCACCGGCTCAACGGCGATGGTTGCCTGCGACAGGCCTTGGTTATTGGTGGGAACATCGCGCCAGCCGAGCAGAATTTGTCCTTCGTTATGAATGGCGCGTTCAATCTCTTGTTCACACGCCATGCGCGAGGCCGGCTCCTGTGGCAGAAACACCATGCCGACGCCGTAGTGGCCGATTGCCGGCAGCGTAATGCCTTGTTTGCCGCACGCGCGGCGCAAATGCAGATCCGGCAATTGAATCAATATGCCGGCACCATCACCCAGCAATGGATCGTATCCGGTGGCACCACGGTGCGAAAGATTGTCGAGAATCTTCAGGCCCTGCGCGACCATCGAGTGGGTTTTTTTGCCCTTGATGTTGGCGATAAAGCCGACGCCGCAGGCGTCGTGCTCATTGCGCGGGCTGTAAAGACCCTGTTCGCCGGGTTGGTCGGAAGGCAATTGTGCGGATGGCTGGGGCATAGCGGAAAATCTCCAATAAACGCGGGCCGCCTTGTCACGCACCGACCAATCCGGTGTGGAGACAAAAACGGGCCCTCATTTGAACCTGATCTGAATTCTCACGCAAAAAACCAACAAAGCGGCTCTTGCGAATGGCAACGTCCGGGAGATTCGGCTTTTGGCCTTGGGGGATTCAGCGTGGCTGGCAACGCGGTGGGGTGGCGCAACTGGCTGAAAAACAATGACTTGTCCGGCAATCCGCATCATAGCGCGCTAATTGGTGCGGTGCAATAAGCTGCGACCCGACTTGCATCAATGCATCGCACCAGCAGGCAACCGAAAACGCGATCAAAACGGCCCCGACGGCATTGTCTGGGCACCGCCTGACCACAAGCCGGTTCGACACGAAGCGGGTAACCACCCCTGAAGCCGGTAACCGAAATCCCCCAAGTCGCTCAAAACGTCACAAAATCAGCGCATAATCGCTTGCAACTAAGTGAAAGTTGCGCTTTAATAAAGCGAGATAACTTCATAATTTTGAAGAAATTTGCAGTTTTCAAAAGAGGTGATTCATGGTCTTCACCAGAATATTTTGCAAAACCGTAAAACTGCAGGTTTCTTCTTCAATCGATGACAAAAGAGGGATACGCCGTGGCTAATCAACTTCTTACCGGCAATGCGGCTCAAGTGAGCCATCTCGATACAAAGCGTCGCTGGATAAACCGTCTATTGGCGGCATCGGTGGCCGCAGGTACAGCGGCATTGCTCACCGCCTGTGGTGGTGGTGGTGCGGCCGCGCCGACCAACTCGCCGGAGAATCCCGTGACGGTGTTGCCATCAACCGCCAGCGTGTATCCGAACGAGTCAACGACATTCACCATTTCCGGCGGTCGGACACCCTATGTTGTGGCCTCACAGAACCCGACGATTATTCCCAACCCGACCGTCAGCGGCTCAACGTTTACGGTCAGGCCAAACAATGTGACGACGGATACGGCCGTTACACTGGAAGTTCGCGACGGCTCGGCACCTCCCAAGACACAAACTGTTTCGGCAACCGTGCGTGCATCGACGGTTGACAATGCCATTACCGTTTCAAATAGTTCGGGTACCTGCGGTGCCGCGCAACTTTGTTCGGGTAGTGATGCGATAGTCACGGTGCGGTCCATTGTCAACGGCGTGGCACAGGTCAACCGTCAACTGCGCCTCGAGTCGTTTCAAGGTGACTTCGGATTTGTCGCACCAGGCAGCACCACCATTGCGACAACGCTGACGGCGACCACCAACGACCGTGGCGAAATCAGTGTCATCATGCGCGCGAGACCAACCGCGCAGCCACAGCCTGCCATTCTGCAAGTGGTTGACCCGGCCAGCGGCCTCACCCGCCGGTTTGTGTTTTCGATTGGCCTGAGCAGCGACGGCAACAGCAGTCTGACGGTAATTCCGACTGCCCAATCATGGGTGGGCGCCTTTAGCGATGCCTGCGTATCCGGCGCGATTTCAAGCCACTTCCTGTTTGGTGGCACCCCGCCATACACCATTACCGCCACCAACCCGCAATTTGCAACCCTTGGACCCTCGACCGTATTTGTCAGCGGTGGTGCCGTGCAGGTGGCGGTGACCGGTCAAATTTGCGGCACGGATAGTCAGTTTATTGTGCAAGACTCGGTTGGCCGTCGCACCACGTTCTCAATCTCCAACCAGCGCGGCACGGTTGCGCCACCGGCGATTGGCGGCGGGCAGATTGGTGCGCCGACAGTTTCCCCTGGCGCATTGGGCCCGCTCGGTTGCGGTGTATCGTCGTCGTCTTTCGTCAGCCAGACGCTGCCGGCCGGTTACACCGGCCTGCCACCGACCATTACCGCGACCTCGCTTGACCCGACCCGTCTGACGGCAACCATCGCATCCGGTATCCTGACGGTCACGCGTGTGACCACCGGTGGCGGCGGATCCGGCAGCCTGTTGGTACGGGTCAGCAACGGCAATGAGTTTGTCGATGTGCAGGTGTCATTGAGCGGAAACGCACCGTTTGGTTGTGCATCAACCGGTGGTGCGCTAAATCCGGTCACGACCACGCCGTCAACGTTCATTACGCTGCAAAACGGTTCCGGTATTCCGATTACCATCACCGGCGGCACCCCGCCGTATACGGTATCAACAACAGCCCCGACAGTCGTGCAGGTCAGCAACGACGGTACGGCCTATGTGACCCCGGGTTGGGCAAACATTTTTGATACCGGCACACCGCCGGCGATCGTCGCCGAACAGGGCAAACTTTGTGTTCAGCCGATTTTCCCGGCGGCTGGATTGCCGGTATTGGCACCGTCGACCGGACCAAACGTTGGTAGTACGCTAGCCGCTGGTCCGGGCGCGGATGGAAACACCTGCTACATCTTTGTGCCAAAAGATGTTTTGCAGGTCTCCAACCAGTTTGTGGTGCGTGCATTGCGCCGAAACGCGGTCGCGCAGTCAGGCTTTATCGTGGTGACCGACTCCGCTTCACCACGCAATGTCCAGTTGATTGTGGTTAATATTCAGTAACTTTTTGTTCCCCGACAAACGGGCACTTCGGTGCCCGTTTGTGTTTTGTCAGGCCATCCACCCTCATGCTGCAACTTGAACTTTTCCTGTTGGCGGCACTCGCCTGTGCGGCAGGTATCTGGCTGGTGTGTCGAAGCGGCATCGCAAAATTGCTGCCTGACCGTGTCGATAAGCTGCACGCGATGCACGACCAGCCGGTGCCACGAATTGGCGGTCTGGTGATTGTGCTGGTGGTTGGTGCCGTCTTGTCCGTGACGTGGCACAACACGACCGCCGACACGCTGCTCGTCAATATTTTGCTTGCCGCGTTCGCACTGGCGTGTATTTCGTTGCTCGATGATCGTCGCGGTTTGTCGCCCGCCATCCGGCTTGTCGCGCATGTTTCCGCTGCAGCGGTGATTATCGCAATCGTGTTTGCCACGGCAACGCCGTCGCAATTGACAGCGCTACAATCGCCGATTGTGAAACTGTGCGCCGGCACTGCGCTGGTGCTGACAATTGTCTGGATGACAAATCTGTACAATTTTATGGACGGTGCAAATGGTCTTGCCGGACTCATGGGGGCGATCGGATTTGGCAGTCTGGCAATTGCGGGCCAGCTTGGCGTGCCGCCAGACACCAGTTGGCTGTTGACGGCGGCATGCAGCACGATTGCCGGTGCGTGTCTGGGCTTCCTGTTTTTTAATCTGCCTGTCGCCAGGGTATTCATGGGTGACGCCGGTTCGATTCCGCTTGGCTTCCTCGCCGCGACTATGGGGCTGTACGGTGCGATGGCCGCGATCTGGCCGTGGTGGTTCCCGGTGCTGGTGTTTTCGCCGTTTATTGTTGATGCCAGCATCACCCTGGCGGGACGGATATTAAGACGTGAAAGGCTGTGGGATGCCCACCGGCGGCATTATTACCACCGGCTGATTCTACTGTTGGGCTGGACCCACATAAAGACCGCGATTGCCTATGCAACGTTGATGCTATTGGCGGCGGGAAGCGGCTTGCTGGTGCTTGCCTTGTCACCGGTAACCGGTCGTTACAACAATCCGGTTGTCGACGTGGCCGGGGCTTTGCTCACCGGTGCTTGGGTGATAACATATGCACTGCTCCTGACGTACATGGAGCGGCGCTTTGCAAAACAAAAAACAAGATAAGCAGCAATAAGAAAAATGAAAACCGTTTTCATCAAGGGTCAAGAATGACGTCATTCACGATCAATGAACGCGCCGTTCTGGCGTTTGTTCATGATGTCACCATGGTTGCCGTTTCGTGGGCAGTCACCGTTGAATTATTCATGTTGGCACACGCTTCACCGGCCTCGGTTGATGTCGGCAGTCTCTGGCCGATTTTATTGGTCGCCATTCCGGTGCAGGCGCTGGTTGCGACCATATTCGGGATGTATCAGGGGCTGTGGCGTTATGCCAGCTTGCCTGACGTGCAGCGTATTGTTGCGACGGTTGTTGCCGGGTCGATTGCCGTCGCCGCAACCCTATGGGCCGGGGGTTGGCTGGGCGCGCTCACCATTTCACATTTTCTGGTACAGGCGCTGTTGCTGATCGTGCTGATGGCGGGCAGCCGCATCAGTTACCGCTCGTGGAAAGAGTGGACGCTTTATGGCAAGGCCGATGATCAAGGCACGCCGGTCATGATTCTCGGCGCGGGTGATGCCGCTGTCAGCCTGCTCAAAGAGTTGTTGCGCAGCCGTGATTGGCGGGTGTTGGGATTGTTGGATGATGATCCGAACAAACGTCACCGGCTGATCCACGGTGTGCGGGTGATGGGCGCCCTCGAGGACCTGCCGCGTATCGCGCGCACCTTGAAAATCAAACACGTCATCATCGCCATGCCGTCGGTGGCATACCAAAAGCGCCGTCAGATCATCGAAGTCTGCAATCGTGCACGGGTGACGGTGTTGACAGTGCCAAAGTTCAGTGAACTGGCCGCAAGCCCAAGCGTTGCCGGCAAACCGGTCTCGCCAAAAGTGCGGCGTTTGTCATTTGAAGACCTGGTCAAACGCGAACCGATCACGCTTGACGTTGCCGGCCTGCATGATCTGCTCACCGGCAAGGTGGTGATGGTCACGGGTGCGGGCGGATCGATCGGTTCCGAGCTTTGTCGGCAGATCGCCGCCTACCAACCGGCGATGATGGTGCTGTTCGAACAGAATGAATACGCGCAATACAAGATCGAACAATCGCTGCGCGACGAATTTGAGAACCTGCCGATAGCCAGCGTGATTGGCGACGTCAAGAATGCAAAACGCGTCAACCAGGCGATGCACCAATATTCACCGTCGATTGTTTTCCACGCCGCCGCGTATAAACACGTGCCGTTGATGGAAGAGGCGAACGCGTGGGAAGCGGTACAGAATAATGTGCTCGGCACCCTGGTGTTGGCGCGCTCAGCGATCGAATACGGCGTGAAAAAATTTGTGCTGATCTCAACCGACAAGGCGGTGAATCCGACCAATGTGATGGGCGCGACCAAGCGGCTGTCCGAGATGGTTTGTCAGGGTCTGCAGCAAACCGGTGAGACTCGTTTCGAGATGGTGCGTTTTGGCAATGTGCTCGGCAGCGCCGGCAGTGTGATCGCGCGCTTCGAAGAGCAAATCGCCCGTGGCGGACCGGTCACGGTCACCCACCCGGAAATGGTGCGGTACTTCATGTCGATCCCCGAGGCCGCCCAGCTGGTGTTGCAAGCGGGCGCAATGGGTCTTGGCGGCGAAGTGTTTGTGCTGGATATGGGTGAGCCGATTCGTATTGTTGATCTTGCCCACGACATGATCCGGCTGTCGGCATTGCCTGATGAAGATATCAAGGTCATCTATTCCGGTCTGCGTCCGGGTGAAAAATTATTTGAAGAATTGCTCGCCGACGATGAACACACGCGCGCCACGCCGCACCCGAAATTGCGCGTTGCCAAGGCGCGCG
>JANOEV010000149.1:0-4479 GCA_031413695.1 Burkholderiales bacterium | reverse complement strand
GGGCCAACTTGTTGAGCGTGGTGATTTTCTGCTCAATACGACGATGACACGCAACCAGCGCATCAAGCGGCTGGGTAAAGTCTGGCACCGGGTCGAATGGATCCATGCGGCCATGCTGCGCCGGGCGCGTTGGCATGACATTAATCGACATTAAGGAAAGCGGATTATCCGTTTCGGGAATGAAAATGCCCGCCGATGGCGGGCATTTTCGTTGTTGCTGGTGGCCTGGGGCGGAATTGAACCACCGACACAAGGATTTTCAGTCCTCTGCTCTACCAACTGAGCTACCAGGCCAAACTCTGTTCAAACGAAACTTGGATGCCAAACCGGCATAGGCAAATGCATCACGCGTGAAGCCGCAAATTATAGCGGGAAACACTGCCAATACCAACCCCCAAAAAACGGCCAAGTCTCCAGCGGGCCTCGACTTTCTTGCGATGTGCCAATGAAAACGGGCAGCGAGGCTGCCCGTTTGGACCGGCTCAAAAGAAATTACTTCTTCTTTTCGTCTTTTTTCGGTGCAGCGGCCTGTTTGGCGATGATTAGATCCTTGATGTCGCCATAGACCTTTTCGGTGATGATTTTCTTCTTCACCAGATCGTCTTTGCCGCCAAATGGGCGACCTTTGACGATCTTGTCCGCGGTGACGTCACCAACGCCCTTGAGGGTCATCAGTGTTTTGGTGTCGGCGGAATTGATGTCGACGAGTTCTGCTTTGGCAGGCTCTGCCTTGGCCGCAGGCGCAGCAGCAGCAGGGGCGGCGGCAGGTGCGGCTTTTGCGGAAGGCGCCGGTGCTGCTTTTGGTGTTTCGGCCTTTTGCGCAAAGGCGGCGGTGGTCATTGCAAGCAATAAGGCAATTAAAAGAGCGGTTGGTTTTTTCATGGTTGTCCCTTGGTCAAATGTGGCGAATCGAGCAGCGATTAAAAGTGTATCGGGCAAAAGTGCAGGCGCGCAGCAGGGCGCTGCAACCTGAATTACAACATATTCGGCTTGACTCTGTTTTGACTGCGGCCCCGTTATACGTTGGTGCGCAGCAAGGGCGAAATTCGCTGCCTGAAAATCGGCGACACGATGTTGTTGAGTTGGCTATGATGTGCCACATGAATACCAATCTGCCCCGCTCATTACCACCCGTCGACGCCATGTGGCGCGCTTTTGTGGATCGCGACGCGACCTTTGACGGCGTATTTTTGACCGGTGTCACGTCCACCCGTATTTTCTGCCGGCCAACCTGTACGGCGCGCAAACCGAAGCGTGAAAACGTTGAGTTTTTTACCAGCGCCGACGATGCGATGTACGCGGGTTTCCGTGCCTGTTTGCGTTGCAAACCGATGAATCATGGTGCGCCGCCGCCAATGGTGGCGCGGCTGGTTGAAATGATTGAACGCGAGCCCTCGGCGCGGGTGCGCGAGGGCGACTTGCTTGCGATGGGCGTTGACCCCTCCACCGCACGCCGGCAGTTTCAGCGTTATTTCGGTATGAGCTTCCAGGCCTATGCCCGCGCGCGACGCATGGGCGCCGCCCTGGCCGGGGTCCGCCAAACGACGAAAGGAACCAACGTGCTCGACCAACAACTTGACGCAGGATTCGAATCCCCCAGCGGCTATCGCGAAGCGTTTGCCAAATTGTTCGGCGAACGACCGTCAAACGCAAAAACGGTCAACGTGATGTACTCGCGCTGGCTTGAAACACCATTGGGACCGATGCTGGCGGTGGCCAACGACGACGGCATTTATGTGCTCGATTTTGTCAATCGTCGCGGCCTTGAACGCGAAATCACGCGGCTGCGCAGCCGGACAAAATGTGTTGTGCTACCCGGCACACACCCGCATTTGGATCACGCCGCAAAAGAGATCGCCGAGTATTACGCCGGCAGGCGACAAAAATTTACACTGGTGATGGCCGAGCGCGGTACCGATTTTCAGCGCGCCGTGTGGGCGCAACTGTTGGCGATTCCACTCGGCGAGACACGTTCCTACGCACAAATCGCCAAGGCGATCGGACAACCAACCGCGGTTCGCGCGGTCGCCCGTGCCAATGGCGATAACTATCGCGGCATTGTCATTCCCTGCCATCGGGTCATTGGCAGCGATGGATCGTTGACGGGTTATGGCGGCGGTCTGGCGCGTAAACAATGGTTGCTTGACCATGAAAAACGTCAAACCAACGGAGATCAAAAATGAACTATGTTGTGCGCGGCATTTCACCGGTGCCATTCCGGGCGCTGTTTGCGTTGTCTGATGCCGAGCTGGCTGCGCAAGGAATTCAACGCTGTTTTGCCGATGACGATGGTTATCCGTGTCGTGTCAGCCTTGCCCACGCCAACATTGGCGAAGAAGTGTTGCTGCTCTCATATGAACATCAGAGTGCGTCATCGCCCTATCGCGCCATCGGACCGATTTTTGTCAGGAAGGTCGCCGCAACTCAGGCGATGCTGACGGGCGCCATTCCCGAGCCGTTTCGCACGCGTTTGTTGTCGGTTCGTGCCTACAACCGGCAGGATTGTATTGTCGACGCGGAAGTGGAAGAGGGCGTACGCGTTGAACCACTGATTGCGCGAATGTTTGGCAACCCGGACGCTGCATATTTGCATGTGCGCTATGCGCGCCGCGGTTGTTATGCCGGGCGAATTGACCGCGTTTGATCATGGCCTGAGGATCGGTCGCCCCATGTTTTGTCAAAGTCCTGATTGCAGAGTAAGCTTGACGTTTTAGACATCAATCTGCGCAGCGAGGCCAAAATGGCAAATGCATCACGCGGTGAAATTCAGAACATGGCATTGTTCTGCGATTTTGAGAACATGGTGCTCGGTGCGCGCAATACCAATTCGCCCGAGTTTGATATTCGCAAGGTGCTGGAACGCCTGCTGGTCAAGGGCGACATTGTTGTCAAAAAAGCCTACTGCGATTGGCAAAACTACAAAGACTTTAAAAAAAGCATGCACGAGGCCGCCTTTGAATTGATCGAGGTGCCGCATGTCAGCCAGTCCGGCAAAAATTCCGCCGATATCCGCATGGTGGTCGACGCGCTCGACCTTTGTTATACCAAGGGCCATGTCGATGCGTTTGTGATCATAAGCGGCGATTCGGATTTTTCGCCGCTGGTGAGCAAGCTGCGTGAGAACAACAAAACGGTGATTGGTGTCGGCGTGCGTGCGGCAACATCAGACCTGCTGAAAAACAACTGTGACGAGTTTATTTTTTATGATGATTTGGTAAAGGCCGAAGAGGCGCGTAAAAAAGCGCATGCCAAGAAACAGGCCGATGCTACGGTCAATACGACGACCACAACATCAGGCAGAAGCCCGGCAGTCGCCAGCCAAAAGCCACAACTGCCGCCGAAAAAGATCAAGAGTGTTGCCGCCGGTCCAACAGCCGACACACAAACTGAAATGAAACGCGCTGAAGCAATCGATCTGGTGGTCGAAACGGTCGAGGCGTTAATGAGTGAAAAAGACCTCGATGACTTTCATGCATCCCAGGTCAAACAGGCGTTGAAGCGCCGCCGTCCGGATTTTCTGGAAACGGCGTTTGGCTTTAAGGGTGGCTTCAATAAAATTTTGGAAGAGGCGGCCAAACGCGGGGTGCTCAAGACCCACAAAGACGGCAACATCCTGATGGTCAGCCTGCCGCAGAGTTGAACGACAAACAGTGTCGGCCAAAAAACAAAGCCCCGCAATGCGGGGCTTTGTTTTGTTGGTGCAAGATGACGATGTGTCACCCGTTTGACTTTCGGCAGGTTGGCAGTGCCAACAACACCTGCCGATCGTCGATGCGGGCTTACATGTCCATGCCGCCCATGCCACCCATGCCACCCATACCGCCGCCACCCATGCCGCCGCCGGATTCTTCTTTCGGCATTTCGGCAACCATGGCGTCCGTCGTCAGCATCAGTGATGCAATCGAGGCGGCATTTTGCAAGGCAAAACGTGTCACTTTGGTCGGGTCAAGCACACCCAGTTCAACCAGATCACCGTACTCGCCGGTGGCCGCGTTGTAGCCGAAGTTGCCCTTGCCTTCCAGCACCTTGTTGATGACTACCGAAGGTTCGTCACCTGCATTTGCGGCGATTTCACGCAGCGGCTGCTCCAGGGCGCGCATCACGATCTTGATGCCGGCGTCCTGTTCGTGGTTGTCACCCTTGAGCTTGATTGCAGCGCGGGCGCGCAGCAGCGCGACGCCGCCGCCGGCGACGATGCCTTCTTCAACGGCGGCACGCGTGGCGTGCAGTGCGTCTTCGACGCGAGCCTTCTTTTCCTTCATTTCCATTTCGGTGGCGGCACCGACCTTGATCAGCGCCACGCCGCCGGCCAGCTTGGCCACGCGCTCCTGGAGCTTTTCCTTGTCGTAGTCGCTGGTGGCTTCCTCGATCTGGGCACGGATCTGCGTGACGCGACCCTTGATCGTGTCTTCCACACCGGCGCCGTCGATCAGCGTGGTGTTTTCCTTGGCGACTTCAACGCGCTTGGCCTGGCCCAGG
>JANOEV010000148.1:0-10423 GCA_031413695.1 Burkholderiales bacterium | reverse complement strand
TAGACAAACGTCGGCGCGGCAAACGTGTCTTTTGCGCGTCGAACAATATCCAAATAGGGCATGCCGGGCTTGACCATCACCATGTCGGCGCCTTCCTGCAAATCGAGGGCAATCTCGCGTAGCGCCTCATCGGAGTTTCCGGGGTCCATTTGGTAATTTTTCTTGTCGGATTTGCCGAGACTGCCTGCCGAGCCAACAGCGTCGCGAAACGGGCCGTAGTAGGCGCTCGCATATTTTGCCGCGTAAGCCATGATGGCCGTGTGGATCTGACCGTCTGCATCAAGCGCGGCGCGAATCTTTCCAATGCGCCCGTCCATCATGTCTGACGGCGCGACGATATCAACGCCCGCCTTCGCCTGCATTACCGCCTGCTGCTGCAAGATGGCATTGGTTTCATCATTCAGGATATAGCCATGTGCATCGACCACGCCATCCTGCCCGTGTGAGGTATACGGATCAAGCGCGACATCGGTAATGATGCCCAGATTCGGGAAACGTTGCTTCAGCGCGCGCACAACCTGCGGAACCAAGCCTTCGGGATTAAACGCCTCTTCACCACCAGGCGTTTTTTTTACCTTGTCGATCAGCGGAAACAGTGCAAGCGCGGGAATACCGAGCTTCATTGCCTCTTCGCAAACAGGAAACAACTCATCAATCGAAAGTCGCTCGATGCCGGGCATCGACGCTATCGGCTCGCGACGCTTTGCCCCGTCAAGAACAAACACCGGATAAATAAGATCAGCCGGTGAAAGTGACGACTCACGCACCATATCGCGCAAAAAACTGGTCCGTCGCAAGCGTCGCATACGACGATGGGGGAACTTTCCAATATCCATGTTTTGAGTAAGGCTAATTTCGGTGTTGAAAAAAGTGACCGTGTATTTTTTAATACTTCATGCAGGCTAATGCGAGAATTCGGAACATTGTTGAACTTTCGTCATGCGCCTGAATCTATGTTGATGAGGCGCTTGCGCTTCCCCGCTTCACCTCCCTGAGCGGGGCCTTTCAACAAAGGCTTTCGGGGCATAGGTTAACCCCTTTTCCTATGCCCCATTTTCTTTTCTATGATCGAGAATTTGCCTATTCAAGCATTTTTGCGATCTGCTTTTCCGCCTCTTCCACGCCGGCCCTTTTTAATGCGGAAAATAACTGCGCGGTCGCGTTGCGATTGGCGAGTCGCAATTGATCACGAACCAGTCTGAGTGTTTGCGCTTGTTCGCTCTTGGTAAGCTTGTCCGCTTTGGTAAGCAAGCAATGCACGGGCTTTTTTGTGGGCGCATACCAGTCCAACAGGCGTTCATCCGCCGGCTTCAAAGGATGGCGCGCATCCATAATGAGAACCAACCCCCTCAGCGCATTCCGGCCGGAGACATAACTTGCAAGGGTTTCTTCCCAGTGCGCCTTCACCTCTGGGGGCACCTTTGCATAGCCGTAGCCCGGCAAATCCACCAACGACTTGCCGGCACCCAACGAAAAGAAATTAATCAACTGGGTCCGCCCCGGCGTCTTGGATACAAATGCCAATCGGTTGTGATGGGCCAGTGTATTGATGGCTGAAGACTTCCCGGAGTTGGAACGCCCGACAAAGGCAATTTCTGCGCCGACATCCGGCGGAAGCTGCTCCAAATCATGGGCGGAGGCGGTATAAACAACGTTGGCAAACAGTTTCACTTGGCACTCGATCGGGTTTGTTCGATTTGGTTTTTTCTTTGCGCGTGATGGGCTAAAATGACGCTTACCGTGCAAAGAGCGTAAAAAAGGGTTAGAAAATGAAGAATTGGGCAATCTGGGCAAGAATCATGGCGTCGGCCGCGACGGTGGTCAGTTCAACCGTCTTTGCAGCAGCCGAGCCTGCAAAATCTGAGGCAAAAGCGTCCGCCCCAATACCAAGCCACGCTGAACGTCTTGATCGCGGAAAACAAATTGCCGGGGCCGTTTGTGTTGCCTGCCACGGCTTGGACGGCTACAGTCCCATTTCCGCGAATCCAAATATTGCCGGAATGCCCGCCGAGTATATCGCCAAGCAACTTGATCTATATAAGTCTGGGGTCCGCGCAAACGCCATTATGCAGGGTATGGCTGCCAATCTTTCGCCAGATGACATGAAAGCCCTCGGAACATACTATTATGCGCAGCGTGGCAAGACCAACGCGGTTGCACGCGACAAGGCAATAGCCGAACGTGGCCAAACAATTTACCGGGTCGGCATTCCAGAGGCAAAAGTCCCGGCGTGCGCAGGCTGCCACGGCGGGATTGGCGCGGGCATTCCCGCTTTATATCCGAAAGTGGCCGGGCAATGGCCTGAATATTCAATTGCACAGCTGAAGGCCTACGCAAGTGGCGAACGCAAGAACACACAAATGAACGCCATCTCGGCCCGGATGAAAGAGAGTGATTGGGTCGCGGTCGCCGAATATATGGCCGGCATGCGATTACCAGGCACATCCAACGCAAAAATCGCCGCGGCGCAATAGACACGCTTTAGGCTATTCCCGTTGGACAGGGGCATAAAAAGCCGCATGTTGATGCGGCTTTTTTTATTCCCATATTCGTCATTACCTGACGCGCAACCCCTCTTCAAAAAAGCATGCCCGGTTCCGCCCGGCACGTTTTGCGGCATACATCGCGATGTCGGCGGATTTCATCAATACCTCGCGATCGTCGCCGTGCTCCGGAAAAGAGCTCAAACCGATACTAACGGTCACGCGCGCCTCACCGCTCTTGAGCGCGTATGGTTTGGCAACGGTCTCGATGAGTTTGTTTGCCACCAATCCCGCTGTCTCATGGTCGGAAATTTGCGGCAGAACCACCAGGAACTCATCGCCGCCAAGTCTGGCAAAAAAGTCGGAATCACGCAGCACATTGGTCGCGCGTTGCGCCACCATCGTTAACAACTCATCCCCTGCATCGTGACCCATTGCGTCATTAACCGCCTTGAACCCGTCAAGGTCAAGCAACATCACCGTAAACCCGCCGAGGGCGCGCTCTGTCGCCGCGTCCGCAAGCCTGGCGTCAAGATGTTCGATTGCCGCCGGACGGTTTGGCAATCTGGTTAACGAATCATGCATGGCGTAATAAGCAATTTTTTCACGGGCGGCTATTTGGTCATTCGAAAGTCTGCGGACAATACCGTGGAAGAACACCAGCACCAACGCAGAGCTCGATATTAGCGCGACAATCCACTGTTGTGTTCGTTCCGCAAGCGCCACCTGCTGGCGCTCCAGCTCACTCAGGACATTTTTCGCGTCAAGCAACATGCCCCGCGTCAACATAATAACGTCTTGTTGGATAACGACACCTCGTCCTTCGAGAATCAGCTTTTTTGCCGCATCGAAACCGTTTGCCGCCCGCGCGTCGACAATTGTTTTCTCGGCCTCGATCAGTCCTTCGACGTTTTGGCGCAAAAGGTCATAGCGCGCATCGAGATTCGGTAGTTCCGCCCGCTTGTCCCTGAGATATTCCATTTCTGCACGCATTTCAACCTCGGCCTCGCGGTAGCGGTCTTTGTCGCTGCGTTCACCGGTGATGACATAGTTGCGCTCGGCATTGTCGATTGCAAGGGCGTGAAAACGAATCGCCTCCAAACTCGATATGATGCGTTGCATGCCAAGCGCGCGTGCGCTGGTGCCGATCAAGTTTTCCAGCGCGATAACCGACACCACTGACACAGTGCCAATTGCAACAACGGCAAAAACAAATGCCACCAGTGCAGCCCGATCGACGGTTAGGTTCGGCGTCACGTAGCAGGCTTATCCGCGCATCTCCGCAAACGCTTCGCGTGCGCAGGCGATGGTTTCGTCAATGTCTGCGTCGGTATGGGCCTTTGACACAAAGCCGGCTTCAAATGCCGAAGGTGCCAAATAAACACCACGCGCTAGCATTGCGTGGAAAAAGCGGTTGAAGCAGTCGCGATTTGATTGCATCACGTCGAGATACGACGCGGGCGGCTCACTGGAAAAGAAAATGCCAAACATGCCGCCGAGGCTGGCCGCCGAAAAAATTTCACCCGCTTCATTTGCGGCGCCGGTAAGGCCGTCACATAGACGGGCGGTGCTTGCGGATAGAGCCTCATAAAAACCGGGCTGGGAAATTAACTCGAGCGTCTTCATTCCAGCTGCAACGGCCACCGGATTTCCCGATAATGTGCCGGCTTGATAAACCCCGCCCAGCGGGGCCATGTGCGCCATGATGTCGCGCCGGCCGCCAAATGCGCCAACCGGCATTCCGCCGCCAATGATCTTTCCCAGGGTGGTCAGATCCGGCGTGATGCCGTAATGACCCTGCGCACCGTGCAAGCCGACCCGAAATCCAGTCATCACCTCATCAAAAATCAGAATCACGCCGTGCTTCGTGCACAACATGCGCAACATTTGCATGTAGTCAAATGACGGCATGACAAAATTCATATTGCCGGCAATCGGCTCGATGATGACGCACGCCAACGAGTCGCCGATGCTGGAAAACGTTTTCTCCAATTCCACTTGGTCGTTATACGTAAGAACAATGGTATCGGCCGCAACCACTGCGGGAACCCCGGCAGAGCTCGGATGACCAAACGTCAGCGCACCGGAGCCAGCCTTGACCAACAATGAGTCAGCGTGGCCATGATAACAACCTTCAAATTTGACGATCTTGTCGCGCCCGGTTGCGCCGCGGGCGAGTCGGATCGCGCTCATGGTCGCCTCTGTCCCGGAACTTACCAGCCGGACCTGCTCGAGCGACGGCAACAATTTGCATAACAATTCGGCCATGTCGAGTTCAGCCTCGGTCGGGGCGCCAAAACTCAGGCCGTCAACGGCGCGGGCCTGCAATGCGGAGACAACTTCGGGGTGGGCGTGTCCAACAATGGCGGGACCCCATGAACCAACGTAGTCAATGTAGCGATTGCCGTCCACATCCCAGAGGTACGCGCCTTTGGCCTTCTTGAAAAAAACGGGCGTACCGCCGACTGCACGAAATGCGCGTACGGGCGAATTGACGCCGCCGGGGATGACGCGTTGGGATTTTTCAAAAAGTACCTTGCTGTTATCGAAACTATATTGGGCTGGCATGCCGATGGTCGTTTTCAAAAAGTATGGAGAAACGCTTGACGCGGGCGGTGATACCGACTGAAGCGTCGCGTGAATCAGGGGAAAAAATGCCGGAAATCACCGCAAGCGAATCCGCGCCGGCATCAATTGCGCAAGCCGCATTATCAACCGTGATGCCGCCAATGGCCACAATCGGCGTATCAAACGCCTGTTTCGCGCGGCGAATGAGGTCCAGACTTGCCGAAGGAGCATGCGACTTGGTCGCCGAGGCAAACACGCTGCCAAATGCGACGTAGTCAGCCCCAGCAGCAATCACCGCCTCTGCCAATAGAAAATCGTCATAGCAGGAAATGCCGATGATGAACGCGTCGCCCTGCGCAACTTTTGTTGTGCGAATCTTTTCCGCCAACGTCAACAACGACATATCATCGCGCCCCCAATGTACGCCCGCGGCACCAACTGCCTGCGCCAGCGCCAAGTCGTCATTGACAATCAATCTTGCGCCAGCCGCCTCGGCCATTTGGCAGTATCGTGCGGCTTCGATTCGCCGATCGCTTTCATGCCGCGTTTTGCGCCGATATTGAAGCAAGCGCACACCTGCGCCGAAAGCCTCTTCCAGCATGGCATCCAGCGCGGCTGAGTCGGGCTCACCGGGCGTAATCGCATAGAGACCGTGAATCCGCCTGTCGACGACCAGATTTGCAGCCGCGCCCATCCCAAGCGCAATCAGTGTCGGGGACTGGTTGGCTCGACGTCAAGCGCCGCGGACGATTTACCGTCGGCGCCCGCCGTCGCATCAGTTTTGTCGCCAGGTTCGGCGCTGGCATCGCTGTCGTCGTCGCGCGCCCAAAACATCCGATCGGGGATATGTTGTCCCATCCCGGGACGAAAGCCATATTTAAGCGTCTGCCAGGTGTATTCCTGAGCCTCGCGAACCGCCTCATCAATGTCCATGCCGCGGGCAATCGTCGCCGCCAATGCGGCAGCTAGCGTACACCCCGATCCATGGTAACTGCCGGGAAGCCGCTGCCAGCGGTCGGCGCGCATCACGCCACGATCGCCATACAAGGTGTTGATCACCTCCAATGTCGCATCGTGGGTCCCGGTGACCAGCACATATTCGGCGCCCAGATCGGTCAGTCGCCGGACCAATTTCTCATGACTGACCCTTTCGTCATCGTCGTCGGCCATCATCAGGCGCCGTAGTTCCGGGGTGTTCGGTGTAATAACGGTGGTTTGTGGGATGATCATTTCGCGAATTGCCTCCATCGCCTCTTCGTTGGCAAATTCGTCGCCCCGCGCCGATGACAACACCGGGTCAAAAATGAGCGGGATCTCGGGATAGTCTGAAACGATCTCGGCTATCGCGGCAATATTCTCTGCGCTGCCCATGACGCCGAGTTTAAACGCGGCAATGGGAATGTCTTCCAGAATTGCCCTGGCCTGATCCGCCACCCAGTCCGCATCGATCACCTGAATGCCTTCCACGCCGGACGTGTCCTGCACCGTGATAGCAGTGACAACCGATAGCGGATGACAGCCCATGCTTGCAAGCGTCAGCAAATCTGCCTGAAGGCCCGCCCCCCCGGAAGGATCGGTGGCAGAAAACGTCAATACCGCTGGAGGTGATTTATAGGCGTCAGACATGGGGAGTATGTTGTTTACGGGCAAAGCAACCCGGTGGGAACAAACGCGGAAACGAGAAATCAGGGGCAAAACCGCTAGAATTCAACGCTACCACGCTAAAGCAAATACATTGTATCGCCGTAATAAGGTCTCTACCGACTTTTGCCAACCTCCCGGAAATTCAATTACAAGACCGTTTATGACCAATCCTGTTGCGGCGAACAAAACCTGGATGTGCCTGGTTTGTGGATTTATCTATGACGAGTCGGTCGGCTGGCCGGACGACGGTATCGCTGCCGGGACACCATGGGAAGACGTTCCTGTCGGCTGGGCCTGCCCGGAATGTGGCGCGCGCAAAGACGACTTCGAAATGGTCGAACTATAGTTTGATTGCCATTTACCGCCATTGGAACATCGGTCGCATTTCTTGGGCCTGGGAACCGAGTAACGCACCCTAAATCATCGTCGCACCCATGATGATGGCGTTGCTTTTCGACAATTAAACTTATAATGAATTTGGCGTTTTTGGAATTTTCTGCGATGATTTTTGACTTTTCGGTCGATAGTCAATAAATGACGTGACATGTGGCCAAGGCGCTGTTTAACCTATTGTTTTTAAGGGTTGGAAGCGCTAACCTCGTTATTCCCTCGGCGTCAGACGAGGCAGGCAACAATTCAGCGGCAGGCAGTTAGGTGGTATTTGTAAGTGGCAAAAAATAGAAAGTGACTTTGTGGCGGACACAAAAGCATTGTCGGGTACCCGGGTAATGGTGATCGATGACTCGAACACCATCCGGCGCAGCGCCGAAATTTTCCTGATGCAAGCCGGCTGTCAGGTGATTCTGGCAGAGAACGGCTTTGACGCGCTTGCCAAGATTACGGATCACCAGCCAGACGTAATTTTTGTCGACATCATGATGCCCCGCCTTGACGGTTACCAGACCTGCGCATTGATCAAGAAGAATGGCAAACACAAGTCGACACCGGTCATCATGCTGTCATCCAAAGACAGTTTATTTGATCGTGCCCGCGGCAGGATGGTTGGGTCGGATGAATATTTGACCAAACCCTTTTCAAAAGAAAGTCTGCTGAAAGCCGTCGAATCGCACCTGGCAATTCGCGCCGGACAACAGAATGCGGCTTGATGTCTGATTTTCACGCAAATGAGAGCCGCCGCACGCTCAAAAGCGTGCCCAATACTTATAAAATTGATATTTCTTCGTTACTTTTCTGACCCTGCCTTGCTGGAGCAAACCAAATGGCCATAAACAAAATTCTTGTTGTTGATGATTCCCCGACCGAGCGCACCTTTATGGAGGGATTGCTGACAAAAGCCGGTTTTACGGTCATTTATGCGGCCAGCGGCGAAGAGGGGGTCGAGGTCGCCAAACGCGAGCAACCCGATTTGGTGCTGATGGACGTCGTGATGCCCGGCCTCAACGGATTTCAGGCAACCCGCGCGATTACCCGCGAAGAAACCACAAAACATATCCCTGTTTTCATTTGCACCACTAAGGATCAAGAAACCGACAAGATCTGGGGAATGCGGCAAGGTGCCAAAGATTACATTGTTAAACCCATCAACGCACCAGACCTGATTGCGAAGATCAAAGCGCTCGGCTAATCGCAATTTTCTGACGCAAACAGTCCATGGCACGCAAATCGAGCCTACGTGAGTTTCAGCGCAACCTGGCGGAGCGCCTGCGCGATCCGTCGAAACTGCGCGCATTCGCATCGAAGCTTGGCTTCCAAGTCGGCAATGAAAGCTGGTTTGTGAGTCTGGCCGATGTGGCGGAGGTAATTCCGGCGCCAAATTTTGTACCAGTACCGCAAACCAAGCCATGGTTTTACGGCGTTGCCAACATTCGCGGCCGGCTGTTTTCGATTGCTGATTTTTCCGCGTTTCAAGGGCAGGCGCCGATTGCGGCGGGCGCCGAACGGCGCGTGGTGCTGATCAACGAACACTTGTTGGAGGCGTCAGGGATTGTTGTGAGTCGAATGTTGGGACTGCGCAACCCTGATTTGTTTACCCGCGAATCGATTTCCGATCCGGCACGCCCGTGGATAGGCGCGCAATACCGAGATGCAGACAACAAAGTTTGGTTGGAACTTGATGTGAGGGTCTTGGCTCGTAACCCGTCGTTTCTCGACGTCAGTGAAGCCGGTAACGCAGACAAGGCGGCGGCTTAGACTGCTTCGAGGGTCATTTGACCGCATGTCAGGACATGCCAGCGACGCAGGCATATTTGCAGCACGAGTGTTTTTACGTATTTTTTGAATTTTCGAAGTTTGGTAACTGACAGTGTTGCATTGTTGTTTTAAGCGGTATTGAAACAGTGTTGATATTGATCGGTTCGGAGAAACCACAATGGCTTTTAAATTACCCACGCCGTCCTTTTTCAAGGGCAAGACCAAGTCAGATCCCAAGGCCGCGGCAAACGCGGTTGCCGCCTCAAAAGTTCAACCGGTGAAAAAGCCGTCCAGCGGCTGGTTCGGCGGACTGTTTGGCGCAAAGAAGCCGGCCTCCATCATCGCCGCCGGACCCACGACGGCCGCCCGTTCTGCGACCGGCCCGTCAACAAATTCCGCCTTTGGTGCAACCGGTAACCAAACACAAAAACTTGCCGCAACGGTGGCCGCCAACAAGACCGCCAAACCCAAACGCGATATGGGTGCATTTTCACTTCCCGTGCTTGGCCGATATCCGCTGCAAACGCAATTCCAAGTGCTGGGAACACTGATTGCCGTTTTTTTCGTATTCATGCTTGGTGCAATCGCGCTTGATACAAACAGTCGCGGCAATATTTCGACCTGGACAAACATCACTTCACAACTGCAATTCCATACCCAGCGGTTGGCGAAATCGGCTGGACTTGCTGCGCGCGGTGACGTTTCGGCGTTTCCCCAGCTTCAAGATAGCCGCGATCAATTTCAGATCTATATGGACGTGCTGAATGATGGCGGTCCCGCATTCAACACAAAAGTACCAAACGCAAAGATCTCTGAGGAGCTGACATCGCGCCTGGAAGAGCTGACCAAGCGCTATCAGGAGGCGTCAAACGCAGCGACGGCAATTCTTGCGGCTAAGAACGACTTGACGAACTTGAGTCGCAACGTTGCGCAAGTGCGCGCCGGATCGGAAGAGTTGGCCGGTATTTCACAGCAGTTGACCGTCGCGCTGCAACAATCGGGCACCAACCCCGCGCAAGTATTGAAAGTGAATCGTTTGACGTTTCTGGCCGAACGATTGGGCCGCGGATCTGCCGAAATTCTGGGCGCGGAGATTATTGATCCCGAAGTAACCTTCCTGATGGGAAAAGACACCAACGACTTTCGCGACCTGGTAAAGGCGCTTGAAAGTGGCTCGGAGGCGGTTGGTGTTGCCGCAGTAGGTGGCGAAAATCGGGCGCGCGTCACAAAGCTGCGCGATTCGTTTACCAGCTTTGAAAGTAACGTAAAACCGATTCTGGATAACGTACAAAAATTGGTTGCGTCCCGGCAGTCCGGGCGCGCACTCCAGCAGGGCTCGGAGCAACTTCTGTCAAACGTAGAACAAATGCAGAACGCATTTACCGCCGAGGCCGGCAGGCTGCCGCTGATTCTGGCTGGTATTTTTGGCGTGCTGATGCTTGCCACCATTGGTCTGGTCGGCTATCTGTATCTGGTGAACGAGCGCAAACGTGGCTTGGAGTCCGAGCTCGCCTTCGGTTCTTTTTGGCCAATGATTAAAGAGCGGATAACCCGATTCTCTGGCCTTCCCTGGGTTG
>JANOEV010000147.1:0-5228 GCA_031413695.1 Burkholderiales bacterium | reverse complement strand
ACCAGCGGGTGTTGTGACTTGGCGTTGGGTCAGATTGCCGTTGGTGTCGTAGGTGTTGGTGGTGACGCGGCTGCCGCCGGTAACCGGCTCGGTGATCGCTGCAGGCAGGCGGAAGGTGGGGTGCCAGGTGGTGGTGATCTTGCGTGCGGGCGCGGTAAACGTTGAAGCCGCAAGCGCGGTTGAGCAAGCAACAGCTGATGCCAACCCCTCGACCCGTGTCAGCTCAAGATTGCGTGCAAGGTCGTATCCGTAACAACTCTTGTTGCCCTTGAAATCGGTTCGGGAACTGACGTTAAAGTTGGTGTCGTACGTTAGTGCGGTAGCAACGTTACCCGTACATCCCGGCGTGCTGCACGGCTGTGTCTCTGCCGAAACGCGTTTTGTGTAGTCCGATGCGATGGTAAATGTCCGGCCGAGCGTGGTTCCGAGCGGGCTGACAGCGCTGGTGTTATTACCGCCGCCGCTCAATACATACTTGTTCACGCCGCCGGCATATTCCGTCGATATCGCCCTGCCGGTAGTGTCGTAGTAAAACGTCGCATAACGGACACCGTTTTCATCAATGATGCCGGTCAGTGCATGGTGATGGCGGACATTTTGTGTGTTTGCGAGCTCGGCATAAATATAACTGCGGACCTTTTGATCCGGGCTCGTCACCGAGACAAGATTGTCGGTCAAATTCGGATTCGCGCCGTTATAGCCATAGACGTAATCGCCACCCGGCGTTGAAATCTTTGACACTCGCCCGATCAAGTCGTAGGTGAATTGAAGTTCACGTCCAAACGGATCAACAACCACCGATAGACGGCCTGCGCCATCGTAATTCAGCGTTAATGTTGCACCGCTGCGGTCGTTGATTGACACAAGCAGACCTGCCGCATCGTAGGTTTCGATCTCGTCGGCCGATGATCGCAACGTCCACCCTTGCAGCGCGCCATTTCCGTCCACAATCTTGGTGAGTTTCATGTTGACGTCAGTGTCAGACACGTAATTACCACCAACGAGTTTGAAGCCGTAATAGCCACCGGTATGCCGGTGTGCGCCGACAAAGCCAGAGGCGTCCAGCTCAAGATGGCGATCATAGGAAATTCGCCAGACTTTGCCGATATTTACTTTTTGGATGCCGCCAAAGCTGTTGTAGACGCGCTGAATTTGTAACGCCAACGGTCCGCCACCGGCAACATAGTCTGTTTCAATCTGGGATTTATTAAAGACGCTTGCCTCGATCGGGTTGCCAAACTTTGACTTAGGGCAGCCGGTACAGTCCTCATTCGAAATGTTCTTCGGTGATACACCAATCGGCGACGAGCACGAGCCTGGGCGGGAAAGATAATTTGGAGCATAACTGCCGTAAAAACTCCATTGCGCAGGGCAAATTGCTTCTAGATACATTGTCCACGCACCGGATACCGCGGATTGCACCCCATTCAACGTTGGTATCACCCAACAATTCCCCTGAAACTGCGCACGAACTTGCCCACCTTTATCTACGATTCCGTACCACGCCATCCCCATCTCGCTTGTACACGCAGGATTCGCTGGATCAGCCTTCCAAATGGTCGGCGAAGTCCCGGGAAATCGAGGCCTAACTTTGTCCTCCCACTCGTTGGTTCTTGCCAACAAGATCTCAAACACTTGCCCGGCATCGTCATTGCTTATGCGTTCACTGCCATAAAAGGCAAAAAACTTGCCTTTAGATGCCGCAACACACGTTAGCGGTCCACCATCTTGCCGGCATTCACCGGGGCGGAATATGCTTTGGGCGATTGAAGGTTCTGCGTATCCACCCACCAACAGACCGAACAACGTGACTATCGTTGCGAGAGCGGCGCGAAAACGGGTTGCGTTACGTTTATTGGGCCAAAATACTGCGGTCGTTGGAGTCTGATATTGGCTCTTCACTTGGTTCGCCCCTTTGAGACGGGAATGCAAATTATGTAATTGGAATAATTTGGCATGAGCCGGAAAAAGCGATTCGGCAGGCATCGTAAAAAATTCACAACGCGACCACTTTAATTAACTTATGCAATAGTTTCAAGCATATTTAATGGGCGATGTTGTAAACGTGCCAATCGCAGTGCAAGATTTTTGTATTGCCGCAAATGGACAATGTGTCGGGAGTAGGGATATGCGCTGGCAAGGCAGTCGAAGTGGCCGCTGCTTGCAAATCTGCGTGTGGTGGCGACGCCAAAGGCGTGCAGGTTGGCAGATTGGTGGGCGGTACTGGGATCGAACCAGTGACCCCTGCCGTGTGAAGGCAGTGCTCTACCGCTGAGCTAACCGCCCCGACTTCGGTAAGGGGCGAATTTAAGCATAATCACGCCATAATGGCAATTTACCGCCTGACGAGTGAGCCTGCTTTGCCTTCCGACACCAAACGCGTTATCAAAAAACCGACCATTACCTTGTCCGCCAAACCATCACAGGCGGGCAAACCGGTTGTCGACCGTGCGTTTTCAACACGTGCCAAAGATGCCGCGCGTCGCAGCGGCCGCACGTTGTTTGAACCGGTTGCGCCGGTAGAGCAGGCCGCTGACGCACGTCCGCCGGCAAATCGCGAGCCCCGTGCCGAGCCGGACGCCATCCGGCGGCGTCGGCCAACTGAAGCTGCGGCATCAGCCGCAACCAGCCGTGGCCCGCGTGCCGACAGTGCCGGCCGTACAGACCGCAATGCGCGCTCTGGCCGCGGTGAACACACGCCAAACGCCGGTGCGTCAGGCAGCCCGACATCGTCGCGCCGGCCCGCCGAGGCACGTGCCGACCTGCGCCGCCCGGCCGACGCCCGCCGTTCGACCGAACCGCGTCGCGGCGGCAAGATGCGCGACCAACGCGATCGCAGCGCGGTCGAAGGTCAGGCAGCCCCGGTGGTAAAGCCGCCACCGCGCGAGCCGGACGGCATGATGCGGGTCTCAAAATTGTTATCCGAACAGGGACTTTGTTCACGGCGTGAAGCAGACAGCTACATTGTGCGCGGCTGGGTTCTTGCCGACGGCGTGCGCATTACCGAACTCGGCACGCGGGTGTTGACGACCACCAAATTGACGCTCGATCGCGAAGCCGCCGCCATGCAGGAAATGCGCATGACGATACTGATGAACAAGCCGATCGGTTACGTTTCTGGTCAGGCCGAGGATGGTTATCAGCCGGCGAGTGTGTTGGCGGTGGCGGAACACCAGATTGAATCCGATGAAGTAAAGTTTCACCACGAACACCGGCGGGGCTTGGCACCTGCCGGGCGGCTCGATATCGATTCAACGGGATTGTTGGTGTTGACCCAGGACGGCCGTATCGCCAAACAACTGATTGGTGAAAACAGCGAAGTCGACAAGGAATATCTGGTGCGGGTCGAAGGCAAAATTTCAGAGCGCGAACTCAAGCTGCTGAACCACGGCCTATCGCTCGACGGTGAGGTGTTAAAACCGGCGATTGTGCGTTGGCAAAATGAAGACCAGCTCAATTTTATTTTGCGCGAAGGCAAAAAACGCCAGATTCGGCGCATGTGTGAGGCGGTCGGGTTGACTGTCACCGGCCTGAAGCGCATCCGTATCGGCAAAATCAAGCTGGGCGATTTGCCGGTCGGCAAATGGCGCTTTTTGGGTGACGACGAGTCGTTTTAGGCTACCTTCCCGGTTTGGTGCTGACTTATAATCCGCGCACCATGCCTTCCACCCCGTTTGGCGCGGCATTTGCCGCCTAATGTGTCATCTCATGTTTGTGCTGTTTTTGCCGAAAGTCACCAAATGAAATTCAGATTCCCCATTGTCATCATCGACGAAGACTTTCGTTCCGAAAATACGTCGGGGCTGGGCATTCGTGCGCTCGCCGCCGCCATGGAGACCGAGGGCATGGAAGTGCTCGGCGTGACCAGCTATGGCGATTTGTCGCAGTTTGCGCAACAACAAAGCCGCGCGTCGGCGTTTATCCTGTCGATCGATGATGAAGAGTTCACGCCCGGCCCCGAACTCGATCCGGCGGTGCTGAACCTGCGCGCGTTTATCGAAGAAATTCGTTTCAAAAACGCCGATATTCCAATTTACCTTTACGGTGAAACCAAAACGTCGCAGCATTTGCCAAACGACATTCTGCGTGAGTTGCACGGCTTTATTCACATGTTTGAAGACACGCCGGAATTTGTGGCGCGCCATATCATCCGCGAGGCAAAAGCCTATCTTGACGGGCTGGCGCCGCCGTTTTTCCGTGCGCTGGTGCATTATGCGCAGGATGGCTCGTATTCATGGCATTGCCCGGGGCATTCCGGTGGCGTTGCCTTTCTGAAGTCGCCGATCGGTCAGATGTTTCACCAGTTTTTTGGTGAAAACATGTTGCGCGCCGACGTTTGTAACGCGGTTGAAGAACTCGGTCAGCTGCTCGATCACACCGGGCCGGTGGCCGCATCAGAACGTAATGCCGCGCGTATTTTCAGCGCCGATCATTGTTTCTTTGTCACCAACGGCACCTCAACATCCAACAAAATGGTCTGGCACGCCAACGTTGCGCCGGGCGACACCGTCATCGTTGACCGTAACTGCCATAAATCGATTTTGCATTCGATCATCATGACCGGTGCCAACCCGATTTTTCTGATGCCGACGCGCAACCATCTGGGCATCATCGGGCCGATCCCGCTGGAGGAATTTTCGGTTGAGAGCATCCAGCGCAAAATCGACGCCAATCCGTTTATCACCGACAAAAAAGCCAAACCGCGCATCCTGACCATCACCCAGTCAACTTACGACGGCGTGATGTACAACGTCGAAATGCTCAAGGACTCCCTCGGCAGCCGTGTTGAGACGCTGCACTTCGACGAGGCCTGGCTGCCACACGCAACTTTTCACCAGTTCTACAAAAACATGCACGCCATCGGCGACGTCAACAACGGCCGGCCGCGCTGCAAAGACGCGATGATTTTTGCCACCCATTCGACGCACAAGTTGCTCGCCGGTATTTCCCAGGCGTCGCAAATCCTGGTGCAGGAATCCGAGACCGTCAAACTCGACCGGACACGATTCAACGAAGCGTATTTGATGCACACCTCGACCAGCCCGCAGTACGCCATCATCGCCTCGTGCGACGTGGCGGCGGCGATGTCCCCGGTCAGCGGATTTTTGTCGAGGATGACGAAGTCGGCGAGTTCCCCGGATCAGTTGCTCGTGGGCGACAGGGCGACGCCCATGGCCTTGAACTCCTGGGTGAGCTTGCCCACGGCTTCGCGCAGGGGGATCGCGTCC